>JAKLJW010000027.1 GCA_023150935.1 Candidatus Binatia bacterium
CACCGCCGCGGGTCCTCAGTCCGTGTACGAGTACGTGTACCGCTTCGCTGAGTACGTGTACGGAGTCAAAGCCGAACTTTGAATTAGGCGTATCAATGAAATCCCCAACCGCCGCCGGGCTTCGCGGGCCAACACCCCCGCTGCCTTGCGCCCTTCTACTTCCGGCCCGACAACGGCGTCAAGGTTCTTCCCCGGATCACGCCGCTGCCTCACACCGTGTTGGCCCGCGTGCGCCGGCGGGTGAACGCCTTATTCTCCACCCCGCCGTCACAGCCGGTCGGCTGGACTGACCACGCCCCGTCCTCGCCGGCCACTCCCACCCTGGATCATGCCGCGGAGCTCGTTGCCGAGGCCGTCCTCCCGCCACCTTCCGTGCGCCGGGAGACCGTAGCGACGTAGGGGCAGGCACGGGGGCCTGCCCCTACGTCGGGTCGGCCGTGAACACGATGCCCGGCGGAGTGGCGGCGGCCGTCAGGTGCGACGGGAAGCGGTCGTTGCCGGCGACGTGGCGCAGGAGGAACGGCACCGCGTAGCGCAGTACCGACCAGTGCGCCTCGGTCTGCGTAAGTGTCTCCGCAGTACCGCATTCCGGCGACGTGACGCACAGATCGGAGAACGCGTAATGGCCGGTGTCGAGAATCTCGACCAGATAACGCGGCGGGCCGAGCAGGTCGAAGGCCGGGACTGCGGTCTCCGCGAAGTGCGTTCGCGTGTCGAGCGTGCCGCCCTGGATCATCATGGGAATGGCGATGCTGTCGACCTCGTCGATCATCGTGTCGAAGAGCGCCGGCGCGAGGGCGAGGCCGGCGCTAACGCGGTCGTCGAGCGCGCTGACGCGCAAAGTCGTCAGTCCCCCGAAGGAATGGCCCATGACACCGATTCGGGTTGGATCGATGAGGTCGGCGAAGAACGATTCGGCGTCGTTGCTGAGTGCGAGCATGGTGTCGATGATGAAACTGACGTCGGCCGGGCGGTTGGCGTAGGAGTCGAGGATCTGGGCCGGGGTTGAGCAGATGGAAAACTCCCCGGTGGTGTTACCCGGATGCGGGGGCGCGGCGACCACGAAACCGTGCGAGGCGAGACGCGCGGTCAGGAACTGCGACTGGTTAGGGATGCCGCACGACCCGTGCGAGAACACGACCAGCGGCACGTCGGCGAGATCCGCGGCTCGGGCCGCATCGGGGGTGCCCGAGGGGCGGCGGTCGAACGACGCGGTGGCGGGGTCGGCGGGGTACCAGATATAGGTTCGTAAGCTGCGTTGCACGCCGGGCTGGGTCACGGACTCCTTCGTGAAGGTGATGCGCTTGAGACCGATACCGTAAGGACCCGGCTGGATCGGGCTGCGCAGGCCGATGAGCGTAGCGCAGACATCGGCGGCGGTGGCCCGCGCGTCGGCGTTGGCATCGCCGCCGGCATCGCCGGGATCGCCGGCGAAGAGGGTCTCGGTCTGCCGCGCGAGATCGCCGGCGGTGGGATGCTGCGGGGGAGGTGGAACGATGCTCGCCCCAACCGCGGTCGCGAGGGCGATACACGCCGCCCACGGCGTGACGTGCATCGCAGCACGGCGGCGCCGCCGCGTAGTAATGTCGTTTGTGTACATCGGGTGTTCTCCTCGGGAATCGTGAGACCCTATCTCACGCGCGGCACCGTAGGGGCAACCCTTGTGGTTGTCCCCGTCTGCCGACACGGGGGCAGGCACCATGCCCACCCCTCTGTCCATGATGGCGCCGGGTGTTGTCAGAGATCGTGCTGGACGCGTGCGGCGCCGGCACATACGGTGGGCCCGGCCGCCGCGGTGGTGGTGGCGTCGAATGACGGGATCGGGATACAGCGAAACGCGGGGCGGTCGGCGGAACGGATGGCCGGCGTCCGATGTGGCGGTTGGGACCGGAGGGCTCGCGGCGGTGCTGCTGCTCGGCTGGTGGTGGGGGGCCGGGATCTTCGACGACGCGTATATCTTCTTCCGTTACGCCGACAACTTCGCCGCCGGTTACGGCCTCGTTTACAACCGCGGCGAGCGCGTCGAGGGCTTCACGTCGCCGGGATGGATGGCGCTTCTGATGCTGGCCAGATTGGGGACGCCCCGGCTCGAACTGGTCGCCCCGGCGATCGGGGTGGTTGCGGCGGCGTCGTTGGCCCCCGTCGTTTGGTGGGGGCTGACCCGCCGGGGCGAATCCGCCGCGGATCGTCCGGTCAAAGCCGTCCTCGCACTGGGTTTGGTGGGGTTGCCGTGCGTGGTTTTCTGGGCGCACTCGGGCATGGAGGCGCCGCTTTTCGGCGCCGTCGTGGCGGCGGCTCTGGCGGCGTTGCTCCGGCAGGCGGCGGCGCCCCGGGTGTCCGCATGGGCGGCAGTATTCGTGGCGGCAGCGATGCTGGTGCGTCCCGAGGGTGCGTTACTCGCGGCGTGGGTGGGCGTGTGGGCGACGGCGGCTCGCGGACGACTGGATCGTGCGTGGTGGCGCGATGTGGTCGTGCCGCTCGCCCTGGCGGCCGTCCCCGCGGTGGTCGTGATCGTTGCCCGCGAGGCGTACTACGGGGCGCTGGTGCCGAACACGTACGTGGCGAAGGTGACGCCCGACACTGGCGCGCGACTGCAGCGCGGCCTGCATTACCTGTGGCGGATCGTGGGTGGGCACTGGCCGCTGCTGATCGCTGCCGGCGCCCTCGTCGCGGGCGCTGCACGAGGGCGGCGGTGGCCGGGTCGCGCCGCGAGTCTGTTGCTGGGGTGGGTGTTGGTGTGGGCTGTGTACCTGCTCTATGCCGGCGGCGATCACTTCCCGGCCTACCGGATGGCTGTGCCGATGCTGCCGGCCCTGGTGCTGGCGATCGGTGTGCTGTGGCAGGCATTCCCGGTGCGGCGCGCGTGGCAATTGGCGTTCGGGGGTGTGTTGGTTGCGGTCTTCTGCCTGACGACTTATCGCGGAATGCGGGCCGAGGGCGGTGCGGCGGGAACGTTGCCACGAAGAGTCGCGGGCTGGGCGGCGGCGGGCCGATGGTTGGGGGCGCACACCCCGAAGGAAACGCTCGTCGCTGCAAACGTGATCGGTGCCGTCGGCTACTTCAGCGGGAGGCCGCTGGTCGACTTGCTGGGCCTCGTCGACCCGGTCGTCGCCCGTGACGGCAAGGTGAGTTCCGCGGCGGCGCCGGGCCATGGGCGCTATCACACCGACTACGTTTACGCGCGAGCGCCGGATCTCGTCGTCTACCCGACGTCGGGACAGGTCGGCGGCCGACCGTTCGGCGGCTGGGCGGCATTGATGACGGAGTGGCACTACGCCGTCGACGATTTCCGCCGCGACCCGCGCTGGGCCGGTCGCTACGAGCATATCGCCGTCCCACTGCCGGACGGAACGTATCTGGAAATGGACAGGAAGCGGACGTTTGCCATCGATGCCGAATACCTCACGGCGCCGGCGAACGTTACGGGGGAGTGAGCCGCATCGGCGGTGCGGGGTGGCGGCAGGTCCCGGATTGCCCCGTTGACAGTGTTGGCCCATCTCCTTAGGGTTGGTCAAGGCTGACCAACACGCGAGAGGCTTCACATGCCTGAATCGATCTATAACCTCTACGAGGCGAAGTCGGCACTATCGCAACTCGTCGACCGCGCGGCCGCCGGAGAAGAGATCATTATCGCCAAGAACGGCACTCCGATGGCGAAGCTCACCGCCGTTCCACGTCGAGTACGCCGTAAGCCCGGGGGGTGGAAGGGAAAGGTTTTCATACGCAAGGACTTCGACGATCCACTTCCGAAAGCCCTCCTCTCCGCATTCGCGGGGCGGCGATGATGCCGGCTGCACGGCTGTTGCTCGACACCCATGTGTTTCTCTGGTGGCGCGCCGACAGCCGACATCTTGGGCGCACGGTGCGCGAGGCGATCGGGACCGCCGAGGTGGCGTTTGTGAGCGCGGCATCCGCGTGGGAGGCGGCGATCAAGGTTGCACTTGGCCGGCTACGGTTGCCGGCACCGATGGAGGTAGGGGTCATCGACAGCGGGTTTCAGAAGCTTCCCATAACGTTTCCGCACGCCGAAGCGGCGGCGGCCCTCCCCCCGCATCATACCGATCCGTTCGACCGCATGCTTGTGGCCCAGGCAGCGATCGAGGGGCTGGTCCTTGTGACCCATGATCGGAAGTTGCGAGCTTACGACGTGGACATCCTCTGGGCATGACCGGCCTGTTGCGGGCTTGTGGCCCCTCGAGTGCGGGTGCCGCATTGCGAGACGAGCGCTCGATCTCTCCGCGGCGACGCCGACTACCGCACGGCGCCGGCGAACGTTACGGGGGAGTGAGCCGGAGCAGCGCGGCGGGGCCGTTTGCGAGGCGCGGCTCGTAGGTTGCCGTGGCCTCGAGGCCATCGACCAGCGCCCGCGCCGGATCGCTGACGTAGCCCGCGGGCACGTCGAGAATCCACGGCGGGGGCGACTTCAGACCGTGCCGTGCCGCCGCCTCGGCACTGAGCACGACGGTGTCCGGCGTGCCCGGCGGGGCGGTCCACATGAGATACGATTGGAAGGCCAGCGGTGCCAGGACGACCTCGCCGCCGCGCCGCTCGCGCGCGAGCGTGTCCGCCGCGGCCTGGACGAATTCCATGTTACGTTCCATCGGCAGCGCGTAGTGGTCGCGGTAGCGCGCGTACTGGGTGAGCGAGTCGTCGACCAGGAACAGCAACATAAGTGCGGTGGCCGCCGCGGCGAGCCGCGAACCGGCGCCGCCAACCAGCCGGCCGATGCTGACGATGGCGAACATCAGATAGCCGAGGAACCAGACCTCCAGCACCCAGAAGAAGCGAAAGAACGGCATGTAGGGCGTGGCGACCGACAGGGCGAGGTAGCCGCCGAGGACGAGCAGCGGCAGGAGAAACAGCGGGTGCGTCAGGCGGGTGCGGTCGGCCGCCAACCACATGAGCAGTCCCAACGCACCCAGCGGCGCCGTGCTCACGAAGCGCGTGTCGACGAGCTGGGTCCATAACGCAAAGTGGATCACCTCGCCGGGCGAGATACCCGTGGTATCGCGCAGGGCCGCGAACTGGGCGAGATACTGGCCCGGGTCGAGCGCGCTGCCGAGCAGGAGGTGATTGCCGAGCAGCGTGGCCGGCAGGGCGAGTGCCGGCAGCGCGGCATACGCCAGACGACGATGGATGGGTGCCGGTACGAGCAGGAATTGCAGCGCGCACGGCAGCGCCACCGGCTTGATGAGAGCCGCCAGCAGTACGCAGGCCGCCGCGAGGGTGAACCGGCCCGCGATCAGCAGCCAGATGGACACGAAGACGAGGGCCGTCAGATACAGGTCGGCACTCGACTTGAGGGTCAGAAAGGTGCGCGATGGGTCGAGCAGCAAGGCCAGCGACCACAGGATTCCCACCGTGCGCCCGAAGCTGTCCCGCCCGACGAGATAAACCGCGGCGCCGAGGAGCCCGGTGGCCACCGAAGTGCACGCGACCGCCGTGTGAACGTTGCCGAGCGGGCCGAGCGTGAAGACCAGGAGGGGTTTGGGCTGGAAGAAATAGTCCAAACCGTGGAGTGCTCCGGTGCCGGTTGCCCAGTCCCGAAAGAAGACGAAATACGCCAGCAAGTCGGTGTCGAACACGTGGAGCGGATACAGCGGGACGAAGGCCAACGCCACGGTGACGTGAAGCGCGAACAGCACGGGAGCCCAGAGGTCAAGGCGCAGGTTCGGGTCGCCAGTCGAGAGATCGTCGTCCGACATAACCGGCTCGGTTCGCGACCCATCATATCATCGAGCCGGCCGAGCCGGCGGCGGACAACGTGCCGGGAGCCTCATCTCGCGCTCTTCCGGAGTACGCGGAGCACGGCCCGGGGGTGGTTTGCCGCTCCGGCGGCGACGTGCTACGTGCGACGGTCGATGAGTCGACCGGTGACCATGGAGAAAGTCGTCAACCTCGCCAAGCGGCGGGGTTTCGCGTTTCAATCGAGCGAGGTGTACGGCGGTCTGGCCAGCTGCTGGGACTACGGGCCGGTGGGTGTCGAGCTGAAGCGCAACGTCAAGGAGGCGTGGTGGCGGGACATGGTGCTGACGCGATCCGATATCGTCGGCATCGATTGCGCCATCCTTATGCATCCCCGCGTCTGGGAGGCTTCCGGCCACGTGCAGGGATTTACCGACCCGCTGGTGGATTGCAAGAAGTGCAAGACGCGCTTTCGAGCCGACCACATCGACGAGGCCCGCTGCCCGGAGAAACCCAGCAAGCGGCCGGGCGAGTGCGGCGGCGAACTGACCGAGGCGCGCCAGTTCAATCTGATGTTCAGGACGTTCATGGGCCCGGTCGAGGATACCGCCAGCACGGTGTTCATGCGGCCGGAAACCGCGCAGGGGATCTTCGTGAACTTCCTCAATGTCATGAACTCCTCCCGGCAACGGATTCCGTTCGGGATCGCGCAGATCGGCAAGTCTTTTCGCAACGAGATCACCCCCGGCAATTTCCTGTTCCGCACCCGCGAGTTCGAGCAAATGGAGATGGAGTTCTTCGTCCGTCCGGGCGAGGACGACAGGTGGTACGACTACTGGAAGGCCCAGCGCCTCGCCTGGTACCACGCTCTCGGTATTCGCAGCGAGAACCTGCGCCTGCGGGAGCACGCGGCCGACGAACTGGCGCACTACGCCAAGGGCTGCGTCGACGTCGAGTACCGGTTTCCGTTCGGCTGGTCGGAGCTGGAAGGCATTGCCAATCGTACCGACTTCGATCTGAAGCGGCACACCGAGTTCAGCGGCAAGGACCTGAGCTATTTCGAGGAGGAGACGCGCGAGCGTTTCGTGCCCTTCGTGATCGAGCCGGCCGCCGGTGCGGATCGCGCGACTCTGGCCTTCCTGGTGGACGCCTACGACGAGGACGTGGCCGAGGGCGAGGAGCGCGTCGTGTTGCGGTTCCAACCGCGCCTCGCACCCGTCAAGGCCGCCGTGCTGCCACTGCTGCGCAAGGCCGGCCAACCGGAGAAGGCGCTCGAGTTGCGCGACCTGCTCGGAAAAAGATTTCCCGTGCAATACGACCAGGCCGGATCGATCGGACGGCGCTACCGCCGTCAGGACGAGATCGGTACGCCGTACTGCATTACCGTGGATCACCAGACCATGCAGGACAGCACGGTGACGGTGCGCGACCGCGACACGATGCAACAGGAGCGCATCCCGATCGACCGTCTGGTCGACGAGCTGACCCGCCGGATCGCCGGCTGACCGCGGCGGCCGCGGGCACCGGCGCCATCTGCACTACGGAGAGGCGACTAGCATGAAGCGGAAAACCAGGGCGGCAAGAGGTTCGACAGCAACCCGGGGCGCGAAGAAGTCCCCCGCGAAGAGGGCCGGGGCACAGCCGCCGACCGCGGCGCAGAAGCGGGCGGCGGCGGGACGGAAACCCGCGAGGAAATCCGTGGCGAAGCGAGCGGTAGCCAAAGCGCGCCCGGCGGCGAAACCGACGAAGAGCGCAAGCGGCGGCAGCCGGCAGCCCCGGTACGTCTATGCCTTCGGGGGCGGGAAGGCGGACGGCAATGCCGGCATGAAGAACCTGCTCGGCGGTAAGGGAGCGAACCTGGCGGAGATGGCCGGACTCGGTCTGCCGGTGCCGCCGGGGTTCACCATTTCGACCGACGTTTGCACCTATTTTTATGCCCACGGGCGCAAGTACCCGTCGACCCTGCGCGCCGAAGTGGCGCGTCATCTGCAGAAGGTCGAGGAGCATACCGGTCGCCGCTTCGGCGACCCGACCAACCCGCTGCTCGTGTCGGTGCGCTCCGGCGCCCGCGCCTCGATGCCGGGCATGATGGACACGGTCCTGAACCTTGGCCTCAACGACCAGACCGTCCGGGGTCTGGTCGCGATGACCGGCAACGAACGCTTCGTTTTCGATTCGTACCGGCGTTTCGTGTCGATGTTCGGCGATGTCGTCCTCGGCCTGAAGCCGCAGAGCAAGACCGAGATCGATCCGTTCGAGGAGATCCTGGAGCGCAAGAAGCACGGGCGCGGTGTCAGGCTCGACACGGAGCTCACGGCGGCCGACTTGAAGGAACTGGTGGGCGAGTTCAAGCAGGCCATCCGGGACCGTATGGGCATCGAATTCCCGGAGGACCCGCAGGAGCAGCTCTGGATGGCGATCGGCGCGGTGTTCGGCTCGTGGATGAACGACCGGGCGATCGTCTATCGCAAGCTGAATGCCATCCCGGAGAGCTGGGGGACGGCCGTCAACGTGCAGTCGATGGTGTTCGGCAACCTTGGCGAGGACTCCGGCAGCGGCGTGGCGTTTACGCGCGACCCCGCCACCGGAGAAAACGTCTTCTATGGCGAGTTGCTGTTCAACGCGCAGGGCGAAGAGGTGGTGGCCGGGACGCGAACGCCGCTCAAGATCGCGGCGCTCGATCGCGATCACCCTCACCTGTACGCCGAGCTAATGAAGATCCGCAAGGTGCTCGAGAAGCATTACCGCGAGGTGATGGACATCGAGTTCACCATCGAGAAGGGCAAGCTGTACATGCTGCAGTGCCGCGTCGGTAAGCGGACGGGTCTGGCGGCGATCAGGATTGCACTCGATATGGTGAAGGAGCGGCTGATCACTCCCCGCGAAGCGCTGCTGCGGGTGGAGCCCGATCAGCTCAATCAGCTCCTGCGGCCAACCTTCGTCGGCGCGGAGAAGGCCCGCGCGGTGGAGGCGGGGCGGCGCATCGCCACCGGGTTGAACGCCGGCCCCGGTGCGGCCAGCGGCCGGGTGTACTTCCATGCCGACGACGCCGAAGCGGCGGCGGCGCGTGGCGAGACGGTCATCCTGTGCCGCATCGAGACGTCGCCCGAAGACATCCGAGGCATGGCCGCCGCGGCGGGCATCCTGACCGCGCGCGGCGGGATGACCAGCCACGCCGCGCTGGTCGCGCGCCAGATGGGTAAGGTGTGCGTGGCCGGGTGCGAGCCGTTGATCGTGGACTACGCCGCCGGCACGATGCGGGTCGCGGGCACCGACGTCGCCATGAGGGAAGGCGAAGACCTGTCGATCGACGGGACGACTGGCGAGGTGTTCCTCGGTCACATCGCCACCGAGCCCAGCGAGGTGGTGCGCGTGCTGGTCGAGAAATCCCTCGACCCGGCCGCCGCAGCGGTCTACCAGCAGTATGCTCAGCTCATGAAGTGGGCCGATCGCGAGCGCCGCCTCGGCGTGCGTACCAATGCCGATCAGCCCGACCAGTGCGCCAACGCCATCGCCTTCGGGGCCGAGGGCGTCGGCCTCTGCCGCACCGAACACATGTTCTTCGGCGAAGGCAAGATCGGTCCAATGCGCGAGATGATACTCGCCGGCAATGCCGACGAACGGCGCAACGCCCTCGCCAAGCTGCTCCCGGTGCAGCGCGCCGACTTCGAGGGCATCTTCACGGTGATGTCCGGGAAGCCGGTGACCATCCGTACGATCGACCCGCCGCTGCACGAGTTCCTGCCGCACGATGCCGCCGGACAGGAGGAGATGGCGGCGCAGATGGGCATTGCCGTCGAGCAGGTACGCGAGCGGGTGGAGGCGCTGAAAGAAGCCAACCCGATGCTCGGCTTCCGCGGCTGCCGGCTGGGCATCGTCTACCCGGAGATTACCGAGATGCAGGCGCGGGCGATCTTCGAGGCGGCGGCCAACGTCATTCGGGGCGGCGCGAAAGCGGAACCCGAAATCATGATCCCGCTCGTTGGCCACGTGAAGGAGCTGAAACTCCAGGCCGACATCGTCCGGCGCGTCGCCGCCGAGGTCATGGCGGCGACGGGGGTCAAGTTCAAGTACAAAGTCGGCACCATGATCGAGGTGCCGCGCGGGGCTCTGACCGCGTCGACCATCGCCGGGATTGCCGAGTTTTTCTCGTTCGGCACCAACGACCTTACGCAGACCACGCTGGGCGTGTCGCGCGACGATGCCGCACGCTTCCTGCTGCCGTACGTGAAGGACTTCGAGATCTACGACAAGGACCCCTTCGAGTCGCTCGATATCGAGGGCGTCGGCGCGCTGGTGCGCATCGCCGTCGACGGGGGCCGCAAGGCGCGGCCGGATTTGAAGGTTGGGATTTGCGGCGAGCATGGGGGCGATCCGGACACCGTTACCTTCTGTCACGAGGTGGGTCTCGATTACGTGTCGTGCTCGCCGTTCCGGGTACCCATCGCCAGACTGGCGGCGGCCCGGGCGGCGCTGATGAAGGGTCCGCGGGTTGGCGACTGAGGGCAGTGAGCGTCGCCGCAGGGGAGAGTGGCCAGCGCTTCGTCACCAAATTGACAACCCCGGTCCCCCGTCGGTAGCGTGACCGGCGATGCTGGAAGACGGCGAAGGAACCGAGGTAGGTGCGCGGGTATGATGTGGGACTGCGCCCGGGCAAAGGGTTTTCGGGTTTCTCGCGCCGCGAGCGAGCAAAGCATTGGCGACCTTGCGCGGGAAATTCGGTGCCCTGGTACGTAGCATGCTAGATTCCCGGCAGGACGAGTCCGATGAGCACGCGATTGGGTGAGTTGCTGGTCCGCCGCGGTCTGATCACCGGGGCGGATCTCGCCAGAGCCAACGAGGAGCTGGCGGCGCAGGGCGGGGCGCTGAGTGCCACGCTGGTGAAGATCGGTGCGATCGCCGAGGGCGAGCTCGCCGCTTGCCTTCAGAAGGAGTACCACCTCTCGCTCGTCGATCCGGCCGCGCTCAATCTGCCCGGCGAAGTGACGCGGCTGGTGCCCGGGCAGATAGTCCTGCGCCATCACCTGATTCCGATCAACCTCAGCGGTTCGACTCTGACGCTGGCGATGTCCGACCCGTCGAACATCGTGGCGATCAACGAGGTGAAGTTCCTCACCGGCTACGACGTGAAGGTCGCCCTGGCGGGTGTCGATTCCATCAACGCCGCCATCGAGCAGTACTACGAGGCCGGCACCGGCGTCGACGAGGTGCTCACCGAGTTCGACGGCGAAGACGTCGAACTGGTCGACGACGCCGAGCAGATAGACATCAAGGAGCTCGAGCGGGCCACGGAAGACGCGCCGGTGGTGCGCCTGGTAAACGCCATCCTGACGAGCGCGATTAAGCGCCGCGCCAGCGACATTCATCTGGAGCCTTTCGAACGGATGTTTCGGGTCCGCTTCCGCGTCGACGGCGTACTCGAAGAGATCATGCGGCCGCCGCTGAAGCTGAAGAACGCGATCACCTCGCGCGTCAAGGTGATGGCCCAGCTCGATATTGCCGAGCGGCGCTTGCCGCAGGACGGTCGCATCAAGCTCAAGCTCGGGCGCGGGCAGGAGATGGATTTCCGGGTGTCGGTCCTGCCGACGATCTTCGGCGAGAAGATCGTCCTGCGCCTGCTCGACAAGGCGAGCCTGCAGCTCGACATGACCCGGCTGGGCTTCGAGGAGCAGGCGCTCAAGGACTTCAAGGACGCGATCTACAAGCCTTACGGCATGGTGCTGGTGACCGGGCCGACGGGTAGCGGCAAGACGACGACCCTGTATTCGGCGCTGTCCGAGCTGAACAAGGTGGTGTCGAACATCTCTACCGCCGAGGACCCCGTCGAGTACAACCTCGTGGGCATCAACCAGGTCCAGATCCACGAAGAGATCGGCCTGAACTTCGCGAATGCGTTGCGTTCGTTCCTGCGGCAGGACCCCGACATCATCATGGTCGGCGAGGTGCGCGATTTCGAAACCGCGGAGATCGCCATCAAAGCGGCGTTAACCGGTCACCTGGTGTTGAGCACGCTGCATACGAACGATGCGCCGTCGACAATCAACCGCCTGCTCAATATGGGCGTCGAGCCGTTTCTGGTGGCGTCGTCGGTCAACCTGATCCTGGCGCAGCGTCTGGTGCGCGTCATCTGCGCCGGCTGCCGCACGCCGGTCGAGTTGCCGCCTCAGGCGCTGATCGACATCGGCGCGGCGCGGGCCGAGATTCCCCAGTTCACGTGTTTCCAGGGTGCCGGGTGCCCGCAGTGCGGCGGCACGGGTTATCGCGGCAGGATCGCCATTTACGAGGTGATGCCGATATCCGAGGAGGTGCGCGATCTGGTGCTCAATGGAGCCTCGGCTCAGGAGATCAAGCGCTGCGCCATGGGGCTGGGCATGCGGACACTACGGCAATCCAGCATTCAGAAGCTCAAGGAGGGCGTGACCACGATCAACGAAGTGGTGCGTGTGACGGTTTCGGATTAGACTGAGGCGTCCGCGGGTAGACTGGCCGGAAGGACGCCGAGGAACCCGGCCCCGCCCGTCGAGACGGTCGCCGCCCCGTTGGGGCGGACGGAAGAACGGCAATGAGATCGATGCGAGCACCGTTAAGGCGGAGGAGAGCGCGGGGCCGCCGCGACCTTCTCGGAGACTCGGCCGGGGTTTTTCGGCAGCGTGCCTAGAGGAGGTCTGCGATGGCCAGCACCCCCACAGCCGCCGCGCGCGAGACGCAGGCCCCCGCTTCGCTGAGTATCCAGGGTTTCCTCGAGCTGGTGGTCGAAAAGGGGGCCACCGACCTGCACGTTACCGCCGACAGCCCACCGATGATGCGGCTCCACGGGGAGCTGGTGCCGCTGCCGTTCCCAGCCCTGACGGCTACCGATACGAAGAACCTCTGCTACAGCCTGCTGACGGACGCGCAACGCCACCGTTTCGAGGAGCAGGCGGAGCTGGACTTCTCGTTCGGCATCCGCGGCGTGAGCCGATTTCGCGGCAATCTCTTCCTGCAACGCGGCGCGGTGGGCGGTGCATTCCGCTTGATTCCTTACGAGATCCGCGACCTCGGCGAGCTGGGCCTGCCGCCCGTCGCCGCCGACCTGACCAAGATTCCCCGCGGCCTGGTGCTGGTGACCGGTCCTACCGGCAGCGGCAAGTCGACCACGCTGGCGGCGATGATCGACAAGGTCAACCGCGAGCGCCGCGAGCACATCGTCACCATCGAGGACCCGATCGAGTTCGTCCATCAGCACAAGAGCTGCATCGTCAATCAGCGCGAGGTTTTCGCCGATACCCACAGCTTCAGCGAGGGCTTGCGGCACGTACTGCGGCAGGACCCGGACGTTGTCCTGATCGGCGAGATGCGCGACCTCGAGACCGTCGAGGCGGCGCTGAACGTCGCCGAGACGGGGCACCTGGTGTTCTCGACGCTGCACACCAACTCCTCTGTGCAAACGATCAATCGAATCATCGACATTTTCCCGTCGAACCAGCAGGCGCAGGTGCGCGCCCAGCTCTCGCTGGTGTTGCAGGCGGTCATCTGCCAGCAACTCATTCCGCGGATGGATGGCCGGGGGCGGGTGCTGGCGGTCGAAATCATGATTCCCAATCCGGCGATCCGTAACCTGATCCGTGAGGAGAAGGTCCACCAGATCTACTCGCAGTTGCAGGTCGGCCAGTTGAAGTTCGGCATGCAGACGATGACGCAGTCCCTCGTCGACCTGTGCGCACGCCGGCTGATCTCGTACGAGGAAGCGCTCGGCCACGCTACCGAACTCGAAGAAGTGCGCAGCATGCTGGGTAGCCCGCATCGCCCAGCCTCCGGCCTCTCCCGCCCCCGCATCCCCTGACCCCTCCAGAAGCCCCCCGTCATCCCGGGGCCATTAGTGCCTCCCGTCCACATTTTGATGCCGCATCCCGGAAGCAAAGTTTACGAAGGGTGGTGCTGGGCCGTGTGGCACGCCACGTGCTTTATTCTGGGCTCGAAGGTGAAGTGCGTCCGGGCGCGAGCGGGCACGGAATCGAGGTGAGGCACGATGGCAGTCTTTCGCTGGCAAGGCGTATCCCCGAAAGGGGAAGTGATGACGGGGGAAATGGAGGCGCCGACGCGCGACGCGGTGCTGGTGCGTCTGCGCTCGCAGCGCATTCAACCGGTGCCGGCGAAGATCAAGGAGAAGGGCCGGGGTCTCAACAAGGAGCTGACCCTGCCGGGGTTCGGCGAGTCGATCAAGGGACGAGACATCGTCGTTTTTACGCGCCAGTTGGCGACGATGATCGACGCCGGTTTGCCGATCGTCCAGTGCCTCGACGTTCTGGCCCAGCAGTCGCCGAACAAGAAATTGCGCAACGTGATCCGGGAGCTGAAAGAGCAGGTCGAGGCGGGGTCGACGTTTACCGACGCCCTGCGCAAGCACCCCAAGCTGTTCGACGATCTCTACGTCAACATGTGCGCGGCCGGCGAAGTTGGCGGCATCCTCGACAACATTTTGAACCGTTTGGCGAGCTACATGGAAAAGGCCATGAAGCTCAAATCGAAGATCAAGGGCGCCATGATCTATCCGGCGACGATCATCACGGTAGCGGTCGGCGTCACCGCGGTTCTGCTGATCTTCGTCATTCCGGTGTTCGCGGAACTTTTCGGGAGCTTCGGGCAGGCGCTTCCGGCGCCCACCCAGTTCGTCATCAATCTGAGTAACTTCACGATCGCCTACGCCAAGTACATGGTTGGTGTGGTTATTGCGGTGGTGGTCGCGTGCCGGCAGATGTACAAGACCGAGTCCGGGCGCCTGGCTTTCGACAATCTCTTCCTGCAACTGCCGGTGTTCGGCGACCTGATCCGCAAGTCGTCGGTGGCGCGGTTCACGCGCACGCTGAGCACGCTGGTGACCTCGGGCGTACCGATTCTCGATGCGCTGGCGATCACGGCACGGACCTCGGGCAACAAGGTGGTCGAGCGGGCGGTCTTGCAGACCCGTGTGAGCATCAGCGAGGGGCGGACGATTGCCGAGCCGCTGCAGCAGAGCAAGGTGTTCCCGCCCATGGTCTGCCAGATGATCTCGGTGGGCGAGACGACGGGGGCGCTCGACGCCATGCTCTCGAAGATTGCCGATTTCTATGAGGAAGAGGTCGATAACGCGGTGGCGAACCTGACGTCGTTGATGGAGCCGCTGGTGATCCTGTTCCTCGGGATCATCATCGGCGGTCTCGTCATCTCGATGTACCTGCCGATCTTCAAGCTGGGGTCCGTCATAAACTGAGCCATGACGGGCAGTGCCGAAAGCCCGGCCGACCTGCTGAGGGCGCGGCTCAAGTGGTACCTGTTCGTCCGCGTGGTGTTGGTGTCGGTGCTGCTTGGTGCGCTGGCGCTGGTGTACCTGCAGCAGGGTTCGGAGCGGTACGCTGTCTCGGTGCAGCTCCTTTTGTTCGCCATTGTCGCCTCTTACGGCATCACTGTCGTTTCCGCCGTGTTCCTCGCCCATCTGCGGCGCGTGGCTCCGTTCGCGTATTTGCAGGTTCTCCTCGACGTCGGCTTGACCACCGGGGTGATCTTCGTCACCGGCGGGCCCGATAGTCCGTTCGGTTTCCTGTACAGCTTGCCGGTCATCGGGGCCGCAGGCTTGCTCTCGACCCCCGGCGCGGTGGTCGCGGCGTCGCTGTCGTCCATGAGCTACGCCGCCCTGGTCGGGGCACTGAACGGTGGTCTGATGACCCGCCCCGCCTATCCGATACCGCCGGCGCCGCCCGATCTGCACTTCGCCATCCGGTTCGCGACGACCAACGCGACCTTCTTCGTGATCGCCGCGCTGGCCGGTTCGCTGGTACGTCGCCTGCACACCGCGGAGCAGTTGCTCCATGAGCAGGCGGCGGCGCACGATCGGTTGACACGGCTGCACGAAGCTCTGGCGCGCAACCTCGGCAGTGCGCTGATTACGACCGACGTGGACGGATTGGTGACGTCGGTAAATCAGGCCGCGGAGGACCTGGTGGGTGCCGGCGGCGCTACGGTGGTCGGGCAGGACATCGGCACCCTGTTCCCCGCCCTGCGGCACACGCCGGGAGGCAGGCTGCAATTCCTGCAATCGACCGCCGGGGTTCAACCGATCGAGCTCGCCTATCGCGGCGCACAGAGCGGCGAGCGCGCGCTGCGATGCTCGGCGGTGGCGCTGCGCGATACCTACCACAACCCGATTGGCGGACTTTACATCGTGCAGGACATCACCACCCTGCGCCGCCTGGAAGCGCGACTGGCCGGCGATCGCAACGAGGAAGAGCCGGCGGAGGAGGTCGCCGCGGAAACCCCGGCGGTCGACGGCCTCATCGGGACCAGCCCGGCGATGGGTCAGGTGCGGGACATGATCGAGCGGGTCGCCCGCAGCGACGCCACCGTGCTGATCACCGGCGAGAGCGGCACGGGCAAGGAGTTGGTGGCCCGGGCGATCCATGCCCGCGGCACGCGGGCGGCCCGGCCTTTCGTCGCGGTGAACTGCGGAGCGATTCCCGCGGAGCTCGTTGAGAGCGAGCTGTTCGGGCACGCCAAGGGCGCGTTCACGGGGGCGGTGGCTCCGCGGAGCGGACTCTTCCGGGCGGCCGACGGCGGGACGATCTTTCTCGACGAGATCGGCGACTTGCAGCTCGCGCTGCAGGTGAAGCTCCTGAGAGTGCTGCAGGAGCGCAGCTTTGTACCCGTCGGAACGGATACCCCGGTGGTCGTCGACGTGCGGGTGATTGCCGCCACCAATCGATGCCTCGTCGATGAAGTGGCGGCCGAGCGTTTCAGGCAGGATCTGTTCTACCGGCTCAACGTCCTGGCCATCGAGGTGCCGCCGCTACGCGAACGGCGCCAGGATATCCCGCCCCTTGTGCGGCGTTTCTTGCGTCAGTTCTCGGAGCTCCAGGGCAAACGCATCCATCGGCTCTCGGTGGCGGCGGCCAAGCGCCTGCAGGAATACGAATATCCGGGGAACATCCGCGAACTGGAGAATATCGTCGAGCACGCCGTTGCTCTTTGCGATGGCGAAACGATTCACGAGGAACACCTCCCCGCGTACTTTACGGCACGGGGCGGGGCGGCAGTTGGGGTACCGCGCGGCCCCGCCGTCGTGGCGACGCCGCCGGCGAAGGAAGTCGTGGGACCGCGCCGCGATGCTCCGGCGTGGCCCGGAGCCAACCTCGACGACGATCTTGCCGAGTACGAGAAGAGCGTTCTGCTGCGCGCACTTGCCGAGGCCGGAGGCGTCAAGAAACGCGCCGCCCGCCTGCTGGGCATAAACTACCGCTCGTTCCGCCACCGGCTGCAGAAGTACGGACTGGGCGATCCCGGCGCGGTTTTCGAGCGGCACTCGTAAACGGCCGCGTTCGACTCCCCCCACCTCCCGCACCGCCCTGCGGACCACACAGCACCTCGCACGTCATAATACTGTCGCTCAAACGTGCCGCAAACCGTCAAGCTTTGGACATTGACTCGGCATACGCCGTGCGATGCGGCTTACTAGCAGCATCGATGCCACTGTCATTGGCTATGCGCAGTTTGGATCGCATGCGCGATGCGAATGGGTTCTGAGGTCGTGGATCGGCCTGGTGACGGGATGCGGCAGCGACAGCCACGCCGTCGTGGGGCCGTCAAAATTCTTCGCAGCCAAAATTTGTCACTCCATGGATGGCACCGTCAATTTCGCCGCAGGCCGGGCTGGGGCGGGGGTTTCTAAGGAAGAAGAGGTTGGTCGGTTGGTTTGGTACGGCCATTGCTGGGTCGACAGGGTGGTCGGAGGATGCAGCAATGAAACAGGCTCACGCGCCGCCCTGAAACGGATGCCAGAAAGGGCTGAATCGCTGGAAGACAGGTTAATACACCGGGACCTCCGCAGGAGGGCCGGTCAGAAGGAGACTGGAAATGTTGAAGGACAGAAAAGGTTTCACGTTGATCGAGTTGCTGGTGGTCGTTGCCATCATTGGCATCCTGGCGGCCATCGCCATCCCGCAGTTCGCGGCCTATAGGCAGCGGGGCTTCGATGCGCGGGCGCAGTCGGACCTGCGCAACGCGGCGAGCGCCCAGGAGGCGTACTTCGCATCGTATCAGGCGTACGTTTCGGTGACGCAGGCTGACTGCTCCACCAAGCTGCCGGGCTGCACGGTGTCGTCTGGCGTTAACCTGGCGATGACGGCTGCCACCGACTCGTTCACGGGCACCTCGGCGCACACCAGCGGCAGCGGTAAGACGTGGACGTACAACAGCACCCTGGGCGGTCTTCAATAGCCTGGCGTAGCCCGCTGAGGGACGAACACCATCCGAACGGTGTGACGAGGGCGGCGTGAGAGCGCCGCCCTCGTCGTTTGTTAAGGGGCTGCAATGACGGACACGACTGTGGTGCGAGGCAACGCGGCGGCGCCGGCGCCGCCGGTCGCCGGGATGACCTCGATCGGGTTGGCGTCGCGGCGGCTCGCGGCTGAGGTACAATCGCGTCTCATGGCGGCGGCCAGGGTGCGCACCAGCGGTCTCACGGGTGTCCTCGTGCTCTTTGCCGTGGTGCCGTATCTGAACACACTCTCGGCCGGTTTCACCTTCGACGACCTGCCCAACATCGTCAACAATCCGGTTGTGCGCGATGGCGCCGACGTGGTTCGCGTGCTGTCGACGCCGCTCCAGCCGGGCGATCTTTACCGGCCGCTGACGGTGCTCACCTTCGCGATCAACCAGTGGCTGGCGCCGGGGCAGGCCTGGTTGTTCCATGCGGTCAACATCGCCGCGCACGCGCTGGTGACCGTGCTGGTGTTCTTCCTGGCTCGGGTGCTGACCCGGTCGGAGCGGATTGCAGCCGTTGCCGGCACTCTGTTCGCCGTCCATCCCGTGCACACCGAAGCGGTGGCGAGTCTGGTCGGACGCGCCGAGTTGCTGGCGGCCGGGTTTGGTGTGGGAGCGTTGCTGGCCGTGGCGCACGCGGCTGCCGGCGCCACGGGGAGACGGTGCCGCCGCGCACTGGAGTGGCTCGGGCTCGGGCTCTTCGCACTGGCAATATGCAGCAAAGAGAGTGCGCTCACCGTGGCGGTGCTGGTGCCGCTGGTACGGGTGACCGCACGCCGCCAGGCGCTCGGCCGCGGGCTGTGGGGAGAGCTGGTCAGCCTCGACTGGGTGCCCTACGCGCTGGTTGCCGCGGTCTTCGTTGCCGCCCGCTTCGCGGTCGTCAGGGCGCTGCCCGCCTACGAATTGCAGCCGCTCGACAATGTCCTTGCCTTCGTGCCCTGGTACGTTCGCCTGGCCACGGCCATCGCCGTCATCTGGGAGTACTTCGGTCTGCTCGTGCTGCCGATCGTGCTGGCGGCCGACTATTCGTACAACCAGGTCACGCTCGTGAATGTCGTCTGGGACCTGCGTCTTGTCTGTGGACTGGGACTGTTGGCGGCCGCGACTGCCGTCGTGCTGTGCAGCCGTCGCCCGGTGCTGCGCTTCGCGGTGCTGTTCCCGTTCGTGGCGCTGGCGCTCACCGCCAACGTGCTCTTGCCGATCGGGACCATCAAGGCCGAGCGGCTGCTCTATCTCCCGTCGGTGGGTTTCGTGCTTGTCGTGGCGGTGTCCGCCGCCCTTCTGGCGCGGGGGGCGCGGTATCGGCGCACGGTGACCGCGCTACTGGCGATCGCTGTCGCCGGGTACGCGTTGCGCACCTGGGTCCGAAACGAGGACTGGCGCGACAACGCCTCTCTCTATCGCAGCATGGTCAGGAGTGCGCCCGACAGTGCCAAGGCCAGGTACAACTACGGCGTGGCGTTACAGCACGAAAGCAACGACGAAGCGGCGGTCGAACAGTTCGAGCGCGCCCTGGCCCTGTACGAGTGGGCCGAGGGCGCCGCTTTCGGCATCGGGCTGGCCTTCGATCGTAAGAACGTGCCCGACCGCGCCGAGCAGTGGTACGGCCGCGCGCTGGCCATCCAGCCGGGGTACGACAAGGCCCACAACAACCTTTGCCGCCTCTACGTCAACACCAGGCAGTACGCGGCTGCCGAGCGCGCCTGTCGCGCCGGGCTGCGGTATTACCCGGCGAATGCCAACCTGCTCTGGGGCCTCGGCGAGAGCTTTGCCGGCCGTGGCGACGCCGCGCGGGCCATTGCCGTACTGGAGCGGGCGCAGCGGCTGAACCCCGGAGACGAGACGGTGCGCCGGCGCCTGGCGGAGATGGCCGCGCTGCAAGCGCAGTCCGGTCCCGGCGGTTGGTCAGGGCCGCGATGAGTGCCGCGAACGACGGTGCCGAACGAACCGCCCGGTGGTCGCTGGCGCTGGTTGCGGCGGCGACGGTGGTGGCGTTCGCGCCGGTACTGAACAACGGCTTTCTGGTCGTCGGCTTCGACGACAACGGCTTCGTTCACGAGAACCCTTACCTCGCTCCGAGCTGGGCCCACCTCCGTGCGGTTCTCGCCGGCTTCCATATGTACGATTACCTGCCGGTGCCGTTGCTGTTGTACATGGTGCAGTTCGCCGCCTGGGGCCTCGATCCGCTCGGCTATCATGTCGTGAACCTCGCGTTGCATGTCGCCAATGCCGCTCTGGTCTTCGTGGTGGCGAGGCGCGCGCTGCACGACGACGGGGCGGCCCTGGCCGCGGGGCTGGTCTTCGGGGTGCACCCGGTGCAACTTGAAGTGGTCTCGCTGGTGGCGCAGTTCAAGACGCTGCTTGCCACCGGTTTCCTGCTCGGGGCGTTGGCGGCGTATCAGGCGTTTCGCAACGGGCGGAGGTCGGCGCTCTACGGCGCGGTCCTTCTGTACGCTCTGGCGTGCGGGTCGAAATCGAGCGTGATCCCGTTTCCGTTGCTGCTCGTCCTTTACGACGACGTGTGGGGCGAAGGCCGCCGGACCTGGCTCGACAAGGTCCCGTTCCTGCTCCTGGCGGCGGCGACGGCCGTCGTGAGCGCTGCCGCCAGAGTCGGCGGCGAGGTTGTCAAGGCGCCGCACGGCGGCAGCTACCTGGCGACGGCGCTGGCGATGAGCCGCGTCATGTGGGAGTACGTTGCGGCGATGTTTGTGCCGATCGACCTGGCGCCCGCGTACTACTACCGGCGCGAGGCGGTGTTCGCGCCGGTCAACTGGGTCGCACTCGCGGGACTGGGGGCGTCGATGGCGGCGGTGTGGTGGCGGAGGCGCCAATGGCCGGCGACATTTTTCGCCGTGGCGTGGATTGCACTGACCCTTCTTCCCGTGGCGAACATCGTACCGATATCCGTGCTGCGCGCGGATCGGTTCCTCTATCTGCCCATGGTTGGCTTCGCGATCTGGGTGGGGGTCGGGATGGCGGCGGCAGTGCGGTGGGCGGCCCACCTGTCTGCCGTGCCCCGCGGCGCCGTCCGGGCGCTGGTCGGCGCCCCGCTCGTGGTCTGGGGGATCGGTACCTGGTCCTACGCCACCGTGTGGCGTGACGACGTAAGCGCGTTCACGCGGGTGGTCCAGCGCCAGCCATGGAGTGCGAAGGGGCGCTATCTGCTGGCGCTGGCTTACCGGGAGCGCGGGGTTTCCGACGAGGCGCGGGGCGAAGCGGCGGCGGCGGTGAGGCTCGATCCCGCGTTCGTCGAGGCGCGCAGACTGCTGGCGGAGTTGGGGGAGGGCGCGGCCGCGGACAGCGGGCGGCGCGAGTGAGCGTGGCCGAGGGATCATGACCTTCGTTCTGGCCTTCGTTCTCGGCGCGATGATCGGCAGCTTCCTGAACGTCTGCATCTGGCGGCTGCCGCGGGACGAATCGATCGTCTCTCCGCCGTCGCACTGCCCGCGCTGCCTGGCGGCGATCCGGCCCTGGGACAACGTGCCCTTACTGAGCTACGCGCTGCTACGCGGCCGTTGTCGCGCCTGCGGGGCGGCGATCGCGTGGCGCTATCCGGCAGTCGAGGCCCTCGCCGGGGTCCTCGCGGTTCTGTTGCTCTGGCGCTTTGGCCCGACGCCGCAGTTCGCCGTGGCGGCGGTGTTCGTCGCGTCGTTGATCGTCGTTAGCGTTATCGACCTCGATCATCAGATCATCCCGAACGAAATCAGTCTTCCGGGCATACTGGTGGGGCTCGTCGTGGCCGCCGTCGGTTACGGACCGCCGCTGCTCGACAGCGTCGTTGGCGTGCTCCTCGGCGGCGGGTTGCTCTGGGCAGTGGCGGCGGGTTACGCGGCGCTGATGAAGCGCGAGGGCATGGGCGGCGGCGACATCAAGTTGTTGGCGATGATCGGCGCCTTTCTTGGCTGGCAGGGCGTACTGGTCACGGTCATTCTCGGTTCGCTGACCGGGTCGGCGATCGGCGTGGCGCTGATTCGCCTCGGGGGGGGCGATCGGCGCGCGCCGATTCCTTTCGGGCCCTTCCTTGCCGCCGGCGCGGTATGCGCGCTGTTCTTCGGCGACGCCCTGATCGATTGGTACCTCGCGCTCGCCATGCCGGGGTAAGTCGGGACGGCGTGGGCGCTGTCCGCGCCCGTTCAGGATATGCGTAACGTAACTAACGCTTGACATAGGACGGCGCTCGGTTACATTGCCGAGCGCGGATCGTGGAGGGAGATTTCCGGAAGGACGGCGAGGGGATGGGATGGAGCGAACGGGGTGGGGTGACACTGCTGGAGGTGGTCGTGGCGGTGGCGTTGGTGGGCATTCTGGGGGCTACGGCGGTGCTGGCGCACGGGGCGATGCGGGACGCGCTGGCGTTGCGCGAGGGGGCGGTTCAGGTCGCTGCCGACCTGCGGGCGGCGCGCTTGCGGGCGCTCGGGATGGGACGGGGTCAGCGGTTGCTGTTCGCCGCGGAAACGCGGGTGTATCAGGCGCAGGAGGAGACGACGGCCGGATACGTCGATGCCGGAGAGCCGCGGGCGTTGCCCGCAGGAGTGGTCGTAGTCGGCTGCAACGCCGACGGCGGCGGCATCGTCTTCCGGCCCCGCGGGCACGCCGCGAGTTTCGGCACGGTAACGGTGCGCAACCGCTCGGGTGGGGTGCGGCGCATCGTCGTGAACATTACCGGCCGGGTGCGCATCGCGTGAGCGAAGCGCGGGTGCCGGGCGGGTTCTCGCTGGTCGAGGTGATGGTCGCCTTGCTCCTGCTGGCCTCCGTGTCGCTGGCGGTCACCAGTACGCTGGTTACGGCGCAGCGCTCGCAACGTACCAGCGCGCGTTGGCTGCGGGCCGTACATCTGGCGGCCGACGGTGTCGAGCAGCTACGGGCCGGCCTGCCGTTGGAGGCCGCGGGGGTGGAGGCGGGGTTCGAGCGGGCGGGGCGGGTGGCGGACGACGTTGCGCACCCCGGTGCGGCGGAAGTCGAGGTGACGGTGCGATGGGAAGACGACGGCACCCGGGTGTATCGGCTGGCGACGACGGTGACGCGCTAGGCCGGTCCGGGAGCGCGCTGGTCGAGTTGCTGGTCGCCAGCCTGGTGCTGGCGATCCTGGGCGCATACGCCTACGGCTTCGTGCGCGCTTCCCTTGCCGCCCTGTGCGTGCAGGAGGCGCACGCCGAGGCGGCGGGGGCGGCGGCGTTGGCCGTTGCGGTGTGGGCGCAGGAGGTGCGGCTTGCCGGATTCGATGCCACCGGCACCGGCATCGTCGCGGTGCGAGCGGCGGCGCCGACCGCCGTCGAGGTGGCGACCGACCTCGACGGCGACGGCGATAGCGACGATCCGCACGAGCGCGTCGCGTACGCGTACGACGCCGTGCGGCGGCAGGTGACGCGTGCCACCGCCGGCGGCACGGCGCAGCCGTTCTTGACGGACGTGGCCGCGGACGGGGTCCGGTTTCGCTACTTCGAGGCCGGCGGCGGAGAGGTGACCGCACCGGTCGACGGGCTGTCGGCGGAGGCGCGGCGGCGGGTGCGGGCGATCCGTTTCGATCTGCACCTGGCGCCACGCCATCCCCTCCCAACCATGACGGAAGGGGTGGCGGTGCGCACCTCCGCCACGGTGCACCTGCGGAACCCATGAACCGCCTGCGCGACGAACATGGTGTGGCGCTGGTGGCGGCGCTGGGAATGCTGCTGGTGGTGTTGCCCCTGGGGGCGATGGCGGTCTGGCAGAGTCGGTTGCAGCAACTCATGGCGCGCAGTGCGCGCGCGGACGTGGAGGGGTTGTACGCCGCGGAGGCGGCGCTGGCGCGGGCCGTGGCCGCCGTGCCGCCGGGGGTCGGGGTGGACGAGCTCCTGGTCGGGCCCGACGGCGTGGGGGGTACGGTCGACGACGGAACGTTTCCGTTTGCAGTGTCTCCCGGCCCGCCGGACTTCGGGGTTGTCTCGACGAACGCAGGGAACGCGAGCACCGACGGGGTGGTGCGACTGTCGGTCACCGTCACGGCCGCCGGCGGACGCCAGACGCGCGTCGAGGCCCTGGTGAGGCGCGCCGCGGCGCCCTTTACGCCGGCGGCGGCGCACGTCGAGGGGGATTGGTGGGGAGAGCGCACGCCGGGGGACGTGCGTTTCGACGGCGCCGATCATCGCCTCGACGATCCGCCGGATGCTCCGAGCGGTCCCGCGCCGCCCCGTCCCGGTCTGAGTTCCACCGGGCCGGTCGACCGCGGCGGTGGTCAGGCCGGCGGTTCCGGAGCCGGCGGGTCCGTGGCGCCGGCGCAACCGCTGGGATTGGGCGCGGTGATTGACGATCTCCTCGACGAGCCCGGGGCGGTGTTAGCGGCGGTGCCGAGCGAGGCCGGGGTTGTACTCGGTACCGAGGCGGCCCCGCAGCTTTCGATCCTGCGCGGCGACGTCGTGGTGGCCGCGTCGCTCGGCGGGGCCGGAATTCTGGTCGTCGATGGCTCGCTTCGCATAAGTGGCACCCTTGCGTTTGCCGGCCTCGTGGTGGTGCGCCACGGCATTCGCCTCGACCCCGGCGCAGCCATCCACGTTACCGGGGCGCTGTGGACCGGGGCGCTGACCGGCTTCGATATGTTAGGTGCAGGCCGGGTCGCCTACAGCAGCGAAGCTCTGGCGTATGCGGACCGGCTGGCCGGCGGGCGGTTGCCGCGCCCGGTCGTCGTTGTGGGATGGCGGGAGGTGCTGTAAAAAACCCCTCCGATTCCGGCCCCGCGCGAAGTGCAGTATCCCTTTGCGAGGGCCGGAGGCGTTCGATATAACCGGGGCGTTTCCGGACTGAAGCGAGGGCAACTGCTCGCGGGGGCTGCATGGCGAAGAAGATCCTGGTCGTCGAAGACGATACCGATAACCGCCGCATCGTGGCGAAGGTTCTTGCCGTCGAGGGCTACCAGGTCATCGAGGCGACCGACGGCATCGAGGCCCTGGAGCGGGCGCGGGCGGAGCTTCCGGACATGATTCTCATGGACCTCGCGCTGCCGAACATGGACGGCTGGGAAGCGACCCGTCAGCTCAAAGGCGACCCGAAAACGGGTGGAATTCCGATCGTTGCGCTGACGGCGTTTGCCATGCGGGGCGACGAGGAGCAGGCCCGGGCCGCCGGCTGCGACGACTACATTCCCAAACCGGCGCGGCCGCTCGCCATCCGGGCGGTCGTGAAGAAATACGCCGGTAGTCCCTGAGCCTCGGCGCATAGGACTCGCATGAAACGACGCATTCTGATTGTCGACGACAACCCGGACAGCACCACCATCATGCGGGGCATCCTCGAACCGCGGGGGTATGCGGTGCGCGTGGCCGACCGCGGGGCGACGGCCATCGAGATGGTCAAGGCCGACCCTCCCGACCTGCTCCTGCTCGACGTGATGATGCCGGAGATGAGCGGGTTCGAAGTCCTCCAGCGCATCAAGTCCGATTCCAGTACCGGGCGCCTGCCGGTGATCCTCGTGACGGCCAAGACGCAAGACGAAGATCTCGTCAGCGGGTACCAGTACGGCGCCGACTACTACATCACCAAGCCGTTCACGGCCAAGCAGCTCCTCTACGGCATCGACCTCGTGCTGGGCAAAGGTGAAGCCGCTGAGTCCGAATGATCGCCGCGGTTGTCTGATCGCCTTCGAGGGCATCGAAGGAGCCGGCAAGTCGACCCAGATGCCTCTCGTCGCGGCTGCCCTGCGCCGGCGTGGCTGGTCCATCGTCGAAACCAGAGAGCCCGGCGGCACGGTGCTGGGCGCCGAACTGCGCCGCCTCGTGATGGATGCGCATGCCGCGACGCCGGTCCCGATGACCGAGTTGCTCATCTATCTTGCGGACCGGGCTCAGCACCTGGCTGAAGTGATCGAGCCGGCGCTGGCCCGCGGCGACCTGGTGCTCACCGACCGCTTTTCGGCCTCGACGATCGCCTATCAGGGGTATGCGCGCCGCCTCGACGTCGACGTGGTCACGCAGCTCGACGGTATCGTCTGTCACGGCGTTGTCCCGGCGCTCACCGTCCTCTTCGACTGCCCGGTCGAAGTCGGCCTGCGCCGGGCCCGGGGCGACGATCGCTTCCACCGTGAGGAACGCGAGTTTCACCAGCGGGTGCGCGCGGCGTTCCTGTCGTTTGCCCGCGCCGATCCGCAGCGTTACTGCGTCGTCGACGCTGCCGCCGCGCCGGACGCCGTGACCGGCGCGGCGGTGGCCGGAGTCCTGCAGTGTCTGGAGCGAATCTAGCGACGTTCGCGTCGATTCGCGGGCACGCGGCGCTCTGTGCCGGCCTGCGACTGGCGGCGGCCCGCGAGCGGCTTGCGCACGGTCTGCTGTTTGCCGGACCTGACGGGGTCGGTAAGCAGGGCGTTGCCCGCGCCCTGGCAGCGTGGATGCAGTGCGCCGAGTCCGGCCCCGACGACGCCTGCGGCCGGTGTGACGCCTGCCGGCAGGTGACCGCCGGGACGCACCCGGACGTCGTAACCGTCGCCGTTCCCTCCGGTAAGAAGGAGATCGGCATCGACCGGGTGCGCGATCTGAAACGCTTCGTGTTCATGCAGCCGGTGCGGGGACGAGCCAAGGTCGCCATCGTCGACGATGCGCCGGCACTGACCGTGGCGGCGCAGAATGCCCTGCTCAAGACCCTCGAGGAGCCGCCGCGGCGATCGTTTGTCATCCTTGTTGCCGCCAACGCCGATGCCCTCCTGCCGACGGTGAAGTCGCGCTGCCAGCGCGTGCGCTTCGGTCCGCTGACGACGGCCGAGGTGGTCGACGTCCTGACCTGCGATCACGGCCTTGCGCCGGAGGCCGCGGCGCCGCTGGCTCGGCTTGCCGAGGGCAGCCCCGGGCGGGCGTTGCTTCTGCAGCGCACGTTTGGCGACGTCGCCTGGGGCCTGCTCGACGGCGCGCTTGCCGGTGTGGAGGACGCTCGCTATTGTCGGCTCGTGTCGATAGCTCGGGAGTTGAACGCTCCGGAGGCGGCGACGGCGCTCAAGTTGGAGATCGTGCTCGCCGAGCTTCGGGACCGCGCCACGCGCGCGCTGGCCGCCGACGATCCCTGCGCCCGGGCCGGCATCCGCGGCACGCTGGAGCGGGCCGACGCGGTGCAGGCGGCGGCGAATAGCCTGCGTCGCGGCAATCCCAACCGTCAGTTGCTGCTCGAAAGCCTGCTGCTGCAGTTCGCTCGGAGGTGACCTTGCCCAACGAGGAGACGCCTGCGCCGGCCGCCCTCGTCGGCGTGCGGGTCGGCGATCCGGGGCGACTGGCGCTCTACGAGGCCGGTGCGCTGGTTCTCAAGGCCGGCGATCAGGTGGTGGTCGAGAGCGACCTCGGCGCCGTGGTCGGGACGGTCGAACGATTGCCGTTGCCGGCGGCCCTTGCCGGGCGCCGGCCCCGTCGCGTTCTGCGCCGCGCCGACTCCAACGACGTCGGCCGCGCCGAATGGAACCAGACCCGCGAACGCGAAGCCCTGCGGCTCTGTGCGGAACGCATTCGCGAGCACGGTCTGGCGATGAAGCTCATCCACGCCACCCGGGCCGCCGAAGGCGGTAAGATCGTCTTCTATTTCGCCGCCGAGGATCGCATCGACTTCCGCGAACTGGTGCGGGAGCTCGCTCACCTGCTCCACACCCGCGTCGAGCTGAAGCAGGTGGGTGCGCGCGACGAAGCGAGGCTCGTCGGTGCGGTAGGACCGTGCGGCCGCGAGCTGTGCTGCTCGACCTGGATCAACGACTTCGCCGTGGTTTCGGTGAAGATGGCCAAGGCACAGGGGCTTGCCCTCAACCCCACCAAGCTTGCGGGTATGTGCGGCCGATTGAAGTGCTGCCTGAGATACGAGTACGACACTTACGTCGAGCTCGGGAGGCGGCTGCCGGCAGTCGGCAAGAAAGCCGAGTCGCTCAAGGGCAGCGGGGTCGTTACCCGCCAGAACCTGTTCGCTCAGACCGTTGTGCTGCGCCGCGATGACGGCACGGAGGTCGAGGCGACCCTCGCCGAACTCGTGGCGAAGAAGGCTCCGTAGGCCTCCTTTCCCGGCGCCCGGTGCAGACCCGTGAAACGCTTCTACGTCACCACTCCCATCTATTACATCAATGCCGAGCCCCACCTCGGCCACATGTATACGACCGTCGTCGCCGATACGCTCAAGCGCTTTCACCGCGCGCGCGGCGCCGAGACCTTCATGGTCACCGGTACCGACGAGCACGGCGACAAGATTGCCGCCGCCGCCGCCGCCGCCGGCCTCGAGCCCAGAGCCTTTGCCGACCGCATCAGTCCCCTGTTCCGGGCGGCGTGGGACGCCTGCGGCTTCGAGTACGACCAGTTCGTGCGCACCACCGATCCGCAGCACGCCGTCGTGGTTCAGGACTTCCTCTCTCGCGTGCACGCGCGGGGCGACATTTACTTCAGCCGCTACGGCGGCCTTTACTGCACGGGGTGCGAGCGCTTTCTCACCGAGAAGGAACTGGTCGACGGCAAGTGCCCCGATCACCTGACGCTGCCGACGTCGGTCGAGGAGGAGAACTACTTCTTCCGCATGAGCGCCTACGCCGATCGGCTGCTGGCGCACCTCGAAGCGCATCCGGATGCGATCCTGCCGGCGCAGTATCGCAACGAGGTCGTATCGCTGCTGCGCAGCGGCGCCCTCGGCGATCTCTGCATTTCGCGGCCCAAGCAGCGTCTTCCCTGGGGCATCGAGCTGCCGTTCGACCGCAACTACGTGACCTACGTTTGGTTCGACGCGCTCATCAGCTACGTCAGCGGACTCAAGGCGCGCGACGAGGCGACCTTCGAGGCGTACTGGCCCGTGTGTCACCACTTGCTGGCGAAGGACATCCTCAAGCCCCACGGTATTTTCTGGCCGACGATGCTTATGGCGGTGGGCCTGCCGCTGTTCGAACGGTTGCTCGTGCACGGCTACTGGGTGCGCGGCGAGAGCAAGATGTCGAAGAGCGTCGGCAACGTCATCCGGCCGCTCGAATTGAAGGCGCGCTTCGGTATGGACGCCGTCCGCTACTTCCTCATGCGCGAGATGGCCTTCGGGCAGGACGCCGTGTTCAGCGAGGACGCGCTGGTGACGCGCATCAACGCCGACCTCGCCAACAATCTGGGCAACCTGGTCAGCCGCACGCTGTCGATGCAGCAGCGCTACTTCGGCGGTGCGGTGCAGGCGCTCGGCGAGTGGACGGCCGAGGATCGCGAACTGGTGGCGGCGTTCGCGGAGGCTTACCGCGAAGTGCCGGAGTTGACCGCGGCGCTGGCCTTTCACCGCGCTCTCGAGGCGTTGTGGCGGGCCATCGATCGGGCCAACAAGTACATCGTCGTCACGGCGCCGTTCACGTTGTTCAAGGACCCGGCGGCGCGGCCGCGGGTCGGCGCTATCCTGCACCATCTGCTCGAGACGCTGCATGCGACGGCGCGACTGCTCGCGTGGTTCATGCCGGAGACCAGCCGGTGCATCGGCGAGCTCCTGGGTTGCGCCGCGCCCGCAGTCTTGCCCCCCGATCTCGGCTGGGGCACGCATTTCTTGCCGGGGCACGAAGTCGGTAAGCCGGTGGCCCTCTTTCCCCGGATCGAGGTGCCGGCGGCCGAGGACGCGCCCCGGTGATCGACTCGCACTGTCACCTGGACGAGCCCCGGTTCGACGCCGACCGCGACGAAGTGCTGGCGCGGGCGCGGGCCGCCGGTGTCGTCGCCATTGTCACCATCGGCGCCAGCGACGGTCTTGCGGCCAACGCCCGCGCCGTCGAGCTGGCGGCCCGGCACGCGGACGTTTTCGCCACCGTCGGCGTGCACCCTCACGACGCCGGCATCGTCGATGCCGAGGTGCTGGACCGCGTCGACCGGTTGGCGGCGGCGCCCCGGGTCGTCGCGATCGGCGAAACCGGCCTCGACTATTACTACGATCTTGCGCCCCGCGCCGTGCAGCAGGAGGCCTTTCGCGGCTTCATCGCACTGGCGCGCCGGCGTGGTCTGCCGCTCGTCGTGCACCTGCGTGACGCGTACGCGGACGCGGTGCGCATTTTGCGCGAGGAGCGCGCCGCCGAGGTCGGCGGCGTCATTCACTGTTTCAGCGGCGATCGTGCCGCGGCGCGCCAGTTCCTCGCGCTCGACTTCGATCTGTCGTTCAGCGGCGTGGTGACCTTCAAGAATGCGGAGGAGTTGCGAGCGGTAGCGCGCGAAGTGCCGGCCGACCGCTTCATGATCGAGACCGACGCTCCCTATCTGGCGCCGGTTCCGCACCGCGGCAAGCGCAACGAGCCGGCGTTTGTCGTCCACACGGCGGCGGCGGTCGCGACGGCGCGCGGCACGCCCGTGGCGGAGGTTGCGGCCCAGTCGACCGCAACGGCCCGGCGGCGGTTCCGCTTGCAGGCCTGAGCCTCGAAGAAGCTCGGCTCGAGTCTTCTTCGAGATGTCAGCGGCGGGTGGTTACCCGGTCGAAACCGGTATCGGTATCGAGGTCGCTATCGACATCGGGATCGCATATCGCCGCGGCCCGCAAGCGACTCCGACGCCGACTCCGATTGGGGGGATAGGGGCCGATGGTACTCTCGGTACGGTACGCGAGGGGGATCCAGAAACGACGGTACCGCCGGCACGAAGCGGCGGCGAAATGTACCGAAGGCACCATCGTCCCCACGGCCCCGTGACCGGCGGCAGTGCTGTGCCTGGCTCTACGAGGCGCGGCGGCGCTTCGGGCTGGTGGCGCTCGACTACACGGCGACCTCGAATCGCGTCCATGTCATCGTTCGCGACCAGGGCCGCGGGGAGATCGCGACGAGCAGGCGCCTCGTCGAAGGGTGCACGGCGCAGGGCTACAACCGGCGCAGCGCACGCCGATCGAACCGGCCGGGGAGCAGAACTACCTGGTCGAACAGATCCGCAAGTAGCCGGCTTCTTCGCCGGCGCGGGTCCCCGTCATTTCAGCAACGACCGGGGCATCGAGCGACGCGCGGGCGTCGCGCCGTATGCCCGCGCCGAACGGGAGCATGAATTCATCCCCACGGCACCGCTCTTGCACAGGCAGACGCCGCAGCATCGGATATGGTGTCCGGTCCCGTGCAAAGGAGCGTCGTGCCAATGGCTACCCAGGCAGCAATCAAGCTGGATTCGAGCGAACCCACCTCCGCGCGACTTCGTCACTCGTCGTCGAAGCTCTACAACCGTTACGGCGACGCGCCGTCGAAGACGGTGACCCCACGAGAGGTGATCCGGGAACCGGGTCAGCGCGCCAGGGCGTTGCGGGACCTCTATTTCGACGCGAAATCGTCCGTCAACGTCGAGTTCACCTACTGGTATTCGCGCACGTGGGAGGCGCTCGACGGTGAGCTGCCGATGGTCCGGCGTGCCGAAGCGTTGAAGGCGGCTTTCCTTCACCTGACTCCGGTAATCTACCCCGGCGAACTGCTGGTCATGGGCAAGGCCGCCTATCTGCGCGGCTCGTACCCCATGCCCTGGCTTTCGGAGTCCTTTTTCGAGACCTGGGATGACAAACGCCAGCGGGAAGCCCGGGAAGCCGGCGCGCTCTCCGCCGGCAAGGTGACCACCTGGGGCCAGGGCGGCGGCAACGTCACTCACGATCTCGGCAACGTCATGTCGATCGCCGGTAAGTTCGGCATCCGCCGCGAGGAAGTACCCATCCTGCAGCAGATCGCGAAGACCGCCGATGGTAAGTCGACCGCCGATCTGGGTCACAAGTACGAGCAGTACGTGCCCAACTATCAAGAAAAAGAAGCCATCATGCGGTCGGTCGTCTGCATGTACGAATCCGGCTCCGCGATGCCCCAGGGACGCGAGGTCATCAACCATTACTACCCGCTGCAGTACGGCATCGACGGCATGATCGACATCTGCCGCAAGGGGATCGCCGAGGCGGCGGGCAATCCCGACATGGAGAGGATCTACTTCTACCATTCGGCGATCCTGGTCCTCGAAGGCATCCAGGGGTGGATCCGACACTACGCCGAGGAAGCCCGGAATCTGGCGGCGCTCGAAGAGCCCGAGAGCGCGCAACAGGTCGAATACCTCGAAATCGCCGAGCGGCTCGATCGCATTGCATCGCAGCCGCCACAGACGTTTCGTGAGGCCCTGCAGCTCACCTGGACCTTCCACCTCGCCGTCCTCAACGAGGACGCCATTTCCGGTCTCTCGCCCGGCCGGCTCGGACAGGTTCTCTACCCGTTCTGGAAGCGGGACCTCGACGCTGGCCGGATTACCCGTGAAGCGACGTCGGAACTGCTCGAGTGCATGCGCGTGAAGTACACCACCATCGATCTCTTCGCCGCCGAGGGACTCGTCGGCGGTGTGCTGTCGGGCAACACGTTCAACAACGTCAGCCTCGGGGGTTTGCGCAAGGATGGATCGAGCGCCTTCAACGAACTGGAGATGCTCATCCTCGAAGCGGGCATCAGCTGCGGCACCACGCAACCGACCCTGACCATTCTCTACGAGGAGACTCTCCCCGAGGAGTTCATGCTCAAGGCCGTCGAGTGCATCAAGACGGGCACCGGCTATCCGGCCATCGTCAACAACCGCACGACGATGGACTTCATTCGCGAGAACTTCGCGGACGAAGGCATGCGGCTCGAAGAAGCGCGGGCGTGGGCGATGGGCGGCTGTCTGGAAAGCTCCGCGGGTTCGTGGATGCCCCTGACGCTCGACGGGAAGACCTACGACATTCCCGGCGGCTCGGCGCCCTCGGCGGGCATCGGCGTGAACTTCCTGTCACTCCCGAAGATGATCGAGCTCGTCCTGTTCGACGGAATAGACAAGCGCACGGGCGAGCGGATCTTTCCGTCGCACGGACATGCCCTCGACTCCTACGAGGACCTCTGGGCGGCCCTTCAGGCGTACATTCGCCGCGCCGTCGACGTGCTCCGCCGCTGCAATAACATCCAGTGCGACATCTGGGGAAGGGTGACGCCGTCGATCGTGAACTCCATGCTCAAGCCCGACTGCCTGAGCCACGGCAAGCCGATTTCCTCCAGGGGCGCCCGCTTCAACACGAACTTCCACGTCAAGCTCGAGTCCTCCGTGGTGCTCGTCAACTCCCTGGCGTCGCTCAAGAAGAACGTATACGAGGACCGCGCCTTCACGCTCGACGACTATCGGAACGCCATCCTCGCCAATTTCGGGTACAAGACCGCCGCCGAGACCGGTTCGTACTCTCTCAATGAGCAGGTCAAGACCGAGAACTACCACGCGTGGGAGCGTATTCACCGCGCCAGCCTGGAGGCGCCGAAGTTCGGCAACGACGATCCGTTCGTCGACGAGATCTTCAAGCAATGGCAGCAGTGGGTCTGCCGCATGGCGCACGACTACGTGTCGATCTACGACCGGCCGCTCTACGTCGGCCAGATCTCCGTGTCGACGCACGGTCCGATGGGCGCAGTGACGCTGGCAAGCGCCGATGGGCGGCTTTGCGGCACGACCTTCACCGACGGGTCGGTGTCGGCTTATCCGGGCACGGATCGAAACGGTCCCTACGCACTCTTCAACTCGGCGTCGTGCTTCGATCACTCGATGTCGCAGAGCACGCAGTTGAACGTGAAGATCCATCCGCTCGCCGTCACCGGCAAGCAGGGTGCGAAGAAGTTCCTGGATCTCATCCGGGGATACATGCGCACGGGCGCATTCCACATTCAGTTCAACGTCGTGGACTCCCGCATGCTGAAGGACGCGCAGGAACACCCGGAGAACTATCGCGGTCTGATGGTGCGCGTGGCGGGTTTCACGAATTACTGGGCGGAGCTTGGCAAGCAGATCCAGGACGAAATCATCGCCCGAACCGAGTACGAAGAGATCTCCTGAGACGCGAGGAAGGACGACCAGCCATGGATCTCACATGCAACGATTGCCGATTCTATCTGCCCGTCGACGTGTTCAAGGGGCTGTGCAAGAAGTCCAGGGAGCGCGTGGACCCGGAAACAGCCGAGTGCAAGACCTTCGAAAAGCGGCACAAGTGCAAGTTCTGCAGCCGCTACACGTCGTCGGAGGCGTTCGTGGGTACCTGTTCGGTGGGCGGGGTTCCGACCTATCCCGATCTGAACGGGACGTACTGCGGTGACTTCCAGGGCGCCTGATCGCGGGCCCACTGCATTCGCCTCCATCGCTCGTTCGCGCCCTGGCGTCGTCTTCGACATCCAGGGCTTCTCGGTGCACGACGGACCGGGCTGTCGCACGGTCGTCTTTCTCAAGGGCTGCCCCCTCGAATGCCGTTGGTGCGCGAATCCGGAGGGCATGCGCCGCCACCCGGCGCCGCTGCTTCGGGTGGAGGCGTGCGACCGGTGCAACCGCTGCGCCGACGCCTGTGAGCGGGGTGCGATTGCAATCGACGCCGAGCGGCTGCTGATCGACCGGGACGCATGTTCCGGGTGCATGGCATTCCGGTGTGCGGAGGTGTGTAGCTCCGGCGCACTGCAGATCGCCGGACAGTCGATGGACGTCGAAGCAGTCATCCGCATTCTGCAGCGGGATCGCCGTTATTGGGGTGGCGATGGTGGGGTCACGCTGACCGGGGGCGAGCCGCTCTTGCAGCGCGAGTTCGCTATCGCGCTTCTACAGCGGTGTTGCGAGACTTATATCGACACGGCCGTGGAAACGGCCGGGCACGTCGCCTGGGCTGTGTACGAGGAGTGCCTCCCCTACCTCGACTGGATTTTCTTCGACATCAAGCACGTCGACGCCGCGCGGCACGCCGCGTGGACCGGCCGGAGCAACGGCTTGATCCTCGACAACGCCCGCCGCTTGGCCGCCCGGTTTTCCGGCCGTTTGATCTTCCGAACGCCTATCGTGCCGGGATTCAATGACACGGGCGAGGATCTGACTCGGATCGCGGCGTTTATCGCCGCCCTTCCCCGGGAGACGCACGAAGTGAACCTGCTGCCGCTGCACCATCTCGGCCGGGAGAAGTACCGCAAGCTCGGCGCACCCTACTTCGCACCGGACTGCGACGTCTGTGCGCCCGACGACCTGGCCCGTGCCGCGGCGATCTTCCGGGCCGCCGGCATCTCCTGTTACGTCGCTGGCGACACACCCTTCTGAGGCACGAGTGCGCCGACGCGCACGCCGCGAAGTCGCGGGTCTCAAGGTCGAGAACTGGCGGGGCGCGTGAAAGCATCCGTGCCGCGCGCTCAGCTCTTCCGAGAATCCCGGCACCGGTGTGCCCCGGCGACGACTTCGGATGCGGCGCTCGGGGCACGGTGCGGAAATAACCAAGAGGGCCTGTTCGGCTCCGACTGCGCTGGCAAGGTCGTGCGGTGGAAGTGCGTCGCGATCGGCGGTAGGCTCGGGTGCCATGGACTTCGAGACCCTGCTGGCCGTGCTCCGGGCCTTCGAGCGGGAAGGGGTCGAGTACGTCCTGGTTGGCGGTGTCGCCCTCAATCTCCACGGCATCATTCGCGTTACCGAGGACGTCGACTTCTTCGTTCGACCGACGGGTCCTAACGTCGAGCGGTGTAAGCGGGCGTTGCGATCGGTGTGGGACGATCCCGAGATCGACGCGATCTCGCCGGACGACCTGTGTGGAGCGTATCCGACGGTTCGTTACGGTCCCCCGAACGAGGACTTCGTGATCGATCTGCTCTCCCGACTCGGCGACGCGTTCCGCTATGACGATCTGGCGAGCCAGGTGTTCGACGTGGAAGGGGTGAAAGTGCGGATCGCGACGCCGCCGACGCTGTACCGCATGAAGAAGGACACGCTGCGGCCGATCGACCACGCCGACGCGGCGGCATTGAAGGACAAGTTCGGGATCGAGGACTAATAGATGCCGATTCGGCGGTTCCGCACCCACGATGACGCCCGTCGCGCGCTGTGGTGCGATAGCGACGATCCCACGTTGCATCGACGGATCGCGCGGCTCTGGAGCGCCGCCCGGCGCCTCGCCGCTCCCCGGATCCCGCGCGGTCTCCGAAAGTTTCGCAGTATCGCCGAAGCCAACGAGGAGCGTGAGCAGTGGGTTACGGCGCGAATCCGGGCGCTGCAACTCAGCCGTGAGCACGACGAGTAACGTCGACGGATCGAGCCCAGGCGGGGCGCTGTACGCGACGGGGTGGCACCTCCGGACGTGCCCGTAATTCTTTGGAAATACATGAAAACTACGCCCGATTGGTGGCCTTAACGCCCGGTTTCTGGGTGCGGATCGAGCGCTATGGGAGGGCAGTTGTGGCGCGCGCGCATAGTATTCGCCTTTCCGGTCACGTCTGGCACCTCGCGCACCGCCGTCACCGGCGCCCGCCGGCTGGCGGGCGACGGACCGCCTCTTGGATTCCGCGTCTCCTTGATCTGGAATCTAGATGGCCATAGGGTGGAAGCATGAAGACGACGGTTGAGATTCCCGATGCAGAGTTGCGCGACGTGGTCGAATTCACCCGCGCCAGGACGAAACGGGAGGCGATCGTCACGGCCATTGCGGACTTCAACCGCCGCCGGCGGATGGCGGCGCTGGTCAAGCACTCCGGCGCGTTTCGTTCGCTGCCCACGAACGAGGAAATCGAAGCCACCGAGCGACGCGAGCCGCACGCGCGGGGGAAGCGGTGAAGCTGGTCGACACGTCGTCGTGGATTCACCAGATGCGCGCCAGGGGGGATGCCGCCGTCCGGGCTCGCGTGGAAGAATTGCTGCGCGCTGGCGAGGCGGCCTGGTGCGCGATGGTCCGATTGGAGATCTGGGCTGGCGTCGGCAACGAGCGCGAGCAGCGAATCCTGCGGGACTACGAGGCCGTGGTTCCCGGGCTGGCGATCGACGAGGCGGTGTGGCGCGCGGCCTGTGACCCGGCGGGCCGCGCCCGGCGCGCGGGCAAGACGATACCGGCTTCCGACATCTTGATCTGCGCCTGCGCCCGCCACCATGGCGTTGCGATCGAGCACGCCGACGCGCACTTCGACATGTTGGCGGGACTCTGAAGAGTACGCGGACACGGCGGCGCTTCGGGCTGGTGGTGCTCGACTGCACGGCGACCTCGAATCGCGTCCATGTCAGCGTTCGCGACCAGGGCCGCGGAGAGATCGCAAGGTGGCGAGACCCCCTCCCGTCCCGAGCTTCGCAGCGGAAGGAATCGACCCCGAAGGTTGGAGACACCATCGGGGGAAGCGTCTGGGAAACCTACCGGGAGGACAGCCACCGGGACGAGCGCAGGCGGCGACGCGTGTGTCGACACCCATCCAAACTGGGTGTCCAGCCAGTTCGTCCACGATTCCCCGCCGTCGCCGCAGGGCCTCAGTCGCCTCGCACGTCGAGGCCCGGCACGCGATCGAAGTGCTTCACGTTGCGCGTGACGATGGCAGCGCCATCGACCAGCGCCGCCGTGGCGATCGAGAGGTCCATCGTCGCGATCGGTCGCCCGGCGCCCCGCAAGGCCGTCGGCACTCGGGCGTAGGCCGCCGGAAAGCGCTCGTCCGGGTAGCTCACGACGAGACTCTCACACAGGCGCCGCACGCGCTGGCGCTCGACGGACGGCCGCTCCGAGTTCTCGGCGCCGGCAAGCAACTCACACAGAACGTGAACCCCGACGCGCACCTCCTCTCCGGCCAGCCCGTCGAGCAACAGGGTTGCGGGTCCGCGCGTGCCGCGGCGCGCCTCGCGCGGCAGGTCGACGAGGAACGAGGTGTCGGCGTGGATCACAGCCGCACGCGCCGGGCCCGGTTGGTGCGCCGGGCCCGGACCTGTGCGTCGATCGCGTTGAGGGTATCCTCGGAAAGCCGTGCGGCCGTGATCGCTGCACGGAGGTCGGCACCAGTGGTTCGGCGACCGAGTCGGGCCTTGATCGTCTGAGAAAAGGACTCGCCCGGCCGCTTGCACCGCGAAAGAATCTCGTATGCTTCGACGTCGATGGTAATCGTCTTGACGGCCATGCACAGACGATGCACTTACGCCTCCCGCCCGTCAAGCTGCGGATCGTGGTGTTGCCAAAGCGGTTGGCGCAAAGGAGCGGACCGGCGCAGTTTCTCGTGGCGGGGGTGTTCTCGGCGGGGTGGCACCTCCGGATGTGTCCACAGTTCCTTGGCAATACATGAAAACCAAGCCTGATTGGTGGCCTTAACGCCCGGGTTGTTTGTATCCGTTCGCCGACCGCGCCTCGTGCCGCGGCGAGGGGATCGGGGATGATGCGCGCCAGAAAAGGAGCGCGGGATGGGTACGAGGACGCGGAAGCGACGGGCGGCCGGCACGAATCGGCAGCGAAACGTACCAAAGGTACCGTCAGCGGGAGCGCTGCCGGCCTGAGAGAACGGACTCCGACGCCTTCACGCGCTTTGTGAGTCCCTGTCGAACCACTGATCCACCGCCAGGACGAAGATGGGCCAGGTGCAGGGAACCATGACCAGTACCGTGCGCATTTCCTTCAGAACGCCGCCAAACACCAGATAGATAGCCACCCAACCGGGTAACTGCGCGGCCAGACAAAGCAGTATGAGCGGCGTTCTGCGCGTGTGTGTCGCGAGGTAGAGCAGTGAAGGGCCGAAAACGAGGATCAGTCCGCACGCCCACAGCGGGAAGCTCTCGATGTTCTGGGCCAGCGACCATCCCTCCCATCCTCGGTCGGTGCCGAAGACCAGGCGCAGAGCGATCTGTCCCGCCGCCGCCGCGCCGAGCCCCAGGGCCGCCTCCGCCACCACGCGCCACCGCAGGTGCCGTGCTTCGAGGGCGGCGCAAAGCCCCACCGACAGCGGCAAGAGAACGTGCTTTTCCCAAACGAAGCCGGAGATCAGCAGCAAACCAAAGTAGCGCGCGCCGAGGCGGCCGTCGAAAACGCTCTCCAATAACAGCACCATCAGTGCGGCGCCCCACGGATCGCCGGGATGGTAGAAGTTGTCGTACCAGAAGACAGGCAGGACGGCGACGAAATAGAACGACGCCAGGAGGGCGTGCGTCGTGCTGCCCACGCGCAAACACAACCGAAAGAGCAGGACGACGAAGAGCGCCAGACCCACGCCGTAGTAAAGGGTGTAGGATATTGCGAGAGCTTCTGCATCCGGGCTCCCTGTCCACCGCGTAATGCCAGCGAGCAAGCGATCGTGGACGTACATCTGATACTGGATGGGAGCATCGGCCTTACCGTCGAGCACGCTCAGATGCACGGCCAGTTGCGCGGCCGCGTGCGCCACGCTGCGCTCCAGCAGCACCGTGTAGACCGAGAACAAGACCAGCAAGACGAGCCAGAGGGCAGCGATGCGATTTCGCTCACTGCGCAATCTCGGTCCGGTCGCCGGCAGACGAGGCACTCGGCTATCCCGGCTATCTGGGTGAGGGGCGGGCATCCGGTGGCTCGATCTGCGAACCGGGCGATCGATGCCGCGACTGCGATCGCCCCGGCAAGCGCTGGCACGCGGTGGCCAACTCTCCCGATCTGTCATCCGGGATCTCAAGCATGCGTTCTTCCGGAGCCGGCCGGCAGGTTGTCGCGCAGCGACACGTCGACCTCGTTCTCGATCTGCCCCAGCGTAGCGTGCAGCTCGCGCGTCACGGCGGCCAGTGCCTGCACGCGCCGCCTCACTTCCGGCGGCAGCGTTTCCATCGCCGCGGTCGGTTTCCGCGGCGCCTGCAGATCGGCCGGCGCCCGCTCCGCCGGCGCCTCGGGGTGCCGATCGATGCGGTTCGCCAGCGCCACGAGGCGCGCGGCCACTTCGTCGGCGTGTGCGAGCAGCTCGCGCTGTGCCGCCGACGGGAGAGTCCCTGCGGGTATCGCTTCGAGGGCGCGGTCCAGCGCCAGCAGGCTGACGAAAACGTGCTGCAGGCGATTGCTCAGCAGCAGCACGGCTCGCCGCTCGCCCTCGGCGATCGGCGACCGGAACGTCGGCTCGATCAACAAGGCATCGTGCAGGCTCAGCGCCGCGGCGACGTCACGATGAACGTCGAACCATGCCCGCTGCGCGCAGGCCGCATCGCGGTCGATCACGGCCCGGTGGTAGTCGGCCATGCCCCGTAACGCTCGCACCAGCGAGCGCCGCACCTGATCCCGCGCGAACACGGGCCAGAGCGTGCTGTCGAGAACTCCTACCACGACGACGCCGAGCAGCACGCCGGCGACACGGTCGGCGGGGATTTCCAGCGCCACCGTCGGAGCGTGGAAGTTGACCAGCGCCAGCGACAGCGCGATCGCCATCTGAATGCCGACGTACGAAAAGCGAGAGCTGCCCGATACCATCCATGCCGCGGCGCCGAACAGCGGCGTGGTCAGCAGGACGAACGAACCCACGCTCTCCATGTTCGGCATCGCCACGAGAATCAGCAGCAGAGCCAGCAGGCCGCCGATCGCCGAGCCGATGAACCGCAGCAGCGACTTGAACCAGCTCGCGCCGACCGTGGATTGCGATACCACCAGACAGGTCAGCACGCCGGTCGAGATCTCGGGCCAGTCCATGGCCTGATAGGCCAGACCGACGATGGATGCGGCAAGGGCGGCCTTGAGCGCACTGTGCACCGCGTCGCTATTGGCCAGCGTGCAGTCGACCGTGCGAAACGGCACGGCCGCGGCCGAAGCCGGAGCGAGGACCGGACTTACCAGGGACGCGCGATCGCCGCTCAGGAACGCCGTGGCCGCGGCGGTTTGCGCCAGCGCGGTCTCCATTTCCGCGAGTGCGGCGGCCATTTCGGGCGACAGGTCCGTGGCGGGCCGCGACTTTTCCGCCGCTTCGGCGAGAACCGCCGGCCGGCGCGCCTCGATCGCTTCCCGGACCGTGCGGCACCCCGACTGCAAAGCGGTGAGTCGTGTGGTCACCGCCGGCGGCGGGGCGGCGGCATCCGCCGCGGTCGCCACCGCCCGACGTACGCGGATTGCGGTCATCAATAGAAGTTCGCTCTCGGTCAGGAGCTGAAGCTGAGTTGCCCGATGCCCACCGGGTCGGGTCGCGCGCAGATCCGCGCGCGCCAGCAGATCCAGTTGACGCGTCAGACCGCTGGCCCCGATCAGGTCCGTCGGCACCGTACGCGGGTCCCATGCCTGGCCGGCGATGACTCGTCCCACAATCCGCTCGATCCGCGCCAGGCGGCTCGCCAATTCGTCGAGAAACACGGTTCCCGGATGGTCGGGCCACAGAACGAGCTGGGCTACCGTACCGAGGGCGGCGCCCGCCGTCGTCAGGCCGATGCGCCAAAGGACCGTCACCAGTGCCGGTTCGCCCGCGGCAACGTACTCGGGAATCGCGATCAGGTAAGTGATGCCGATAAGGGTGGTGGCGTACGGGGCCGTGGTCGTGCGCGACAGGAAGATCGAGACGGCCACCACGGCCGCCTGCAAAGGGAAGAGAAACCACGGCTTGTCGGCGAAGGCCGCCAGGCCGAGGATTCCGATGCCGCCGCCGAGAAGCGTTCCGACCATGCGCTGCGCGGCCTTGGTGGCAGAGGCCACCGCGTCGGACTGCGTGACGACGAAGAGGACGATGATCAGGAATTCCCCGTCGGGGATGCGCAGCGTCATGATGAGCGCCGCGCACAGAGCGTAGGCGAGAGAGATGCGCAGGGTTGCCCGCCAGCGCGCCGGCGTCGGCGCCAACTCCTCCCGCAAGACGTCGAACAGGTGCCGTTCCCACACCCCGACGCCGCCGAACTCTCGGCGGGCCACCGGGATCGGCGGCAGTACGGATACGCTATCTACCGTTGGCGGGGGCACGCTCAGGAGCCGGCGGCCGCCACCGGGTGGCTGGCCGCGTCGCCGCGGTTATCGGAGTCGCCGACGACGGTAACCACGGCCGTCATGCCCATGCGGTACGGCCGTTCCGGTGTCGGCGGCTCGAGCTCGACCCGCACCGGTATGCGGTTCGCGAGCCGCACCCAGTTGAGCGTCGGGTCTACCTTTGGCAGCACGCCGACGTTGCCGCCGTCGAGCGGCGATATCGCCCAGGCGACCCCCTGCACCCAGCCGCGCACCCGATGGCCGGGATAGCTGAGCAGGAACACCTCGACCGGCATGCCGGGGCGGATCGACTCGAGGTAGGTCTCCTGAAAATTGGCGAGCACGTACCAGTGACGGGTGTCGACGAGCGCGAACACCTGCCTGCCCGCCACGGCGTACTCGCCGCGCGAGAGGTTGAGATTGGTGACGCGGGCCGGGAACGGCGCCACGACGCGGCAGTAGCCGACGTTCAGCTCCGCGTTCCACACCGCCGCCTCGGCCGCGGCGCGCCGCGCGTTCAGCTCGCCGAACTGCGCGAGCAGGCTCTCCTGCCGCGCCAGCTCCTGGCGCGCTTTCTCGACGGCGGCCGTCGCTGCCCGCTGCCGCGTTTGCGCCTCCTCGAAACGGTCGCGGGTCACGAACTGCTGCGGCACCAGCGGTTCGAGACGCCGCACGTGATCCCCCGAATAAGTCGCCTCGGCTTCGAGGCGCTCCACCTCGGCCCGCGCCGCCGCCACGGCGTTCCCGATCGCATCGATCTCCGCCTGCGCCAGCAACAGCTCCGCCTTTGCCTGCGCCAGTGCCGCTTCGTAGGGCCGCGGGTCGACGAGGAACAGCAGCGCCCCTTCGGGGACATCCTGGTTGTCGACGATCGGCAGCTCGACGATGGGTCCGCTCACGTGCGGCGCGATGCCGACGATGTTGGCGCGCACCGCCGCATCGTCGGTGCGCGGACGACGGTAGGTTCGCAACGTCACGTACCCGGCCACCGCTACGGCGGCGACAACGATAACCAGGCTGAGTAGCCGTGCGAGCCGTTGCTGCCAGATGGGGTCGTCCGCCGCCGCCATGGGTCAGGTCCGAAACAGCAGTAACCACGTGAGGCAGGTGAACAGAACGGTCAGGCTCGGGTAGACGAGCAGCAGCGGCGCCATGTGCCGCTCGAGCCCGACGATCGCCAACGCCAGGCGCGCCACGACCGTCAGGACGATTCCGAACAGCAGGCAGACGATCCAGGCCGGGAAGAACGATCCGTAAACGTTGATGACCGGATCGCAGCTCCCCACCGGCAGGAGGAGCGCGGCTGCGGCCGTGTGCGCGATCGCCACCCGGCGCGCCGGTGGCGGCGACTTCGATTGCGGGGCGCCTGTCGGCGCCGGCGTCGAGCCCACCATGCGCCCGCAGCCTATGAAAGTATGCGGCGCTTGTCACGTCTCCGCTGCGATCTCCTGTCGCGCATGTGCGAAGAGTCTCGATGCCGTGTACACTGCAACTGTCGACCAAGGAGGACAAATGAGCGTCGCAGCGCGATTCTCCAAACCCTACAGGATTGCGAAGGGCAAACGGTTCCGGCTGAAGGACGTCGATCCGGACGACATCGGCGGACTGCCGCCGGACGCCAAGGGCGACTCGAAGCAATACCTCGAACGGGGCATTGCCCTACTCGCCGAGCTGCAGGAGAAACTCTACGCCCAGGATCGCTGGTCGGTTCTGCTGATCTTCCAGGCCATGGATGCGGCCGGCAAGGACGGCACGATCAAGCACGTCATGTCCGGCGTTAACCCGCAGGGCTGCGAGGTGTATTCCTTCAAACAGCCGTCGGCCCTCGACCTCGATCACGACTTCATGTGGCGGACGACGATCTGCCTTCCGGAGCGCGGGCGGATCGGCATATTCAACCGCTCTTATTACGAAGAGGTGCTCGTTACCCGCGTGCACCCCGAGATCGTCGCGCGCCAGAAACTGCCGCCGCCGCTGGTGACCGCGAACATATGGGAGCAACGCTTTGAGGACATCAATGCCTTTGAACGCTACCTCGCGCGCAACGGCACCGTCATCCGCAAGTTCTTCCTGCACATCTCGAAACGGGAACAGAAGAAGCGCTTCGTGGAACGTATCGACGACCCGCACAAGCAATGGAAGTTCTCCGAGTCGGACGTGCGCGAGCGGGAACGCTGGAAGGACTACATGGCCGCGTACGAGGACGCCATTCGCAATACCGCCACGGAACATGCGCCGTGGTACGTCGTGCCGGCGAACAACAAGTGGTTTGCGCGCCTCGTCGTGGCGGCGGCAGTGATCGACGCTCTGGAGGAGCTCGACCTCAAGTTCCCCAAGGTCGACGCGGCCAAGCGGAAGGAGCTGGCGAGGGCGCGCGCCCTGCTGGACAAAAACGGCAACTCGAACTGAGCGCGACGAAAGGAGAATTGCACATGCAAATCGGCATGATCGGCTTGGGCCGCATGGGCGCCAACATGGTGCGGCGGTTGTTGAAGGACGGGCACCAGTGCGTGGTCTACGACACACACGCGGACGCCGTGCAGGCGCAGGTGAAGGAAGGCGCCGTGGGCGCCACCTCTTTGAACGACCTCGTCGCGAAACTGAAGCCGCCGCGGGCCGTGTGGCTGATGGTACCTGCGGCCGCCGTCGATGCGATGGTCGGCGAGCTGGGCTCGCGGCTGCAACCCGACGACGTGCTGATTGACGGCGGCAATTCCTATTACATTGACGACATCCGCCGCGCGGAGGAATTGACCGGACGCGGCCTTCACTACGTGGATGTCGGCACCAGCGGCGGCGTCTGGGGACTCGAACGCGGCTACTGCATGATGATCGGAGGCGATGACGCGGCAGTGCGGCGCCTCGACCCGATCTTCAAAAGCCTGGCACCCGGGCGCGGCAGCATCGACCGCACCCCGGGCCGCGACGGGATCGGCGGCACCGCCGAAGAGGGGTACCTGCATTGCGGACCGTCGGGAGCCGGGCACTTCGTGAAGATGGTTCACAACGGCATCGAATACGGCCTCATGGCCGCGTACGCCGAGGGCGTCAACATCCTGCGCCACGCCAATGTCGGCAAGCAGGGCCGGGTCGTCGACGCCGAGACGACCCCTCTGCGCAATCCGGAACATTACCGCTACGATCTCAACCTGCGGGACATTGCCGAAGTGTGGCGACGGGGGAGTGTCATCGCCTCCTGGTTGCTCGACCTCACGGCGATCGCGCTGACCAGAGACCCGCAGCTCGAGGGGTTTGCCGGTCGAGTCTCCGACTCCGGCGAGGGCCGCTGGACGATACTTGCGGCCATCGACGAAGGCGCGCCGGCCCCCGTACTGACCACCGCGCTGTACGAGCGCTTCACTTCGCGCGGCGAGGCCGACTTCGCCAACAAACTCCTGTCGGCGATGCGCTACGAGTTCGGCGGACACCTGGAAAAACCCAGGTAGGCGGCCGCCGCCGCTCGCTCGAGGGTCAGTCGAGCCGGTGGTTGGTGACGACGGCAAACGTGGGCCGCCGGAACAGCACGGTTGCCCCGGGCGGATACCTGTCCGGGGCGCTGACCAGAAAGATCCGGGTTGCGGCGTTCCACTGTTCGGTCAGCTCGGCCTGCGTCATGAACAGCTCGGGCGCGTCGCCCTGACGGCGGCCGAACAGCAGGTCGGCGTGCTCGCCTTCTTCGAGTACGGTGACCGGACGGTCGGCATAGAAGCTCAGGCTCATCGTCTGTTCGTAAATGCCATCCACGATCAGCCGCGCATCGGCAACCCAGTGCGTGCGCACCACCTCCATCGCCGTCCGTTGGGAACGGTCGTCGCCGAGTAGTTGCGTGCCGCGACTGACGAAAGGCAGGACCAGAGTGAAGCCCACCGCCCAGGCCGCAAAGGCCGTCCACGGGCGCCGCTTCCAGGCGGCGGCCAGTGCGACCGCGCCGACGCCCAGCAACAGGAAGGCGAAGGGGCGCGCCAGGTCGGTTGCCTGTCGCGCGAAGAGCAGGGCGTCGTCGGGGTGCTCGCGGTAGTAGCCGTCGAGCTGGGAGACCAGGGCGGTCAGGGCGCCACCCTGCACCGGCAGTACATACGCCACGGCGACAAACAGGACACCGAGAGCGATTAGTCCCGCGGCGGGGAAGATCAGCGACCAGAGCCGCCCCCGTCCAGTCACACGCTCCGGCCACCATGCAGCCACCACTACCGCCAGCGCCGGCAACGCGGGCAGGCCGTACTTCTCCAGCCGCGACTGCGCGAGCGTGAAAAAGCCCATCACAAAGCCCGCCCACAAGAGCGGAATGGTCAGCGGCCGCAAGGCGGCCCGCCCCCGCGCCAGTGCCGACGGCAGGAACAACGACCACGGCAGTAACCAGAAGAACGTTGCCGCCCAGAAGCCGACCACCGAAATCGGCGTGTAGTCGATCGGTTCGCGAATGTTGAGGAACCTGTAGAGGTGCTCGTTGAGCAGGTAGAAGGAAACGAATGACGGGTCGCGCCACGCCAGCGTCGCGTGCCAGGGCAGGAAGACGAGCGCGAAGATAGCCAGGCCCATGCCCGGGCGGAGCCGCCGCAGCAGCGTCCGGTCGCCCGCGGCCGTGTAAAGCACGATCACGCTGAACGGCACGGCGATGCCCAGCAGCCCTTTGGTCAAACCCGCAAGGGCGGCGCCGCCGTAAACGAGCAGCGGTCCCGCCCACGGCCGCCGGCCACCGGCGGTGAGAACCAGCCCGAGCAGCGTTAGACTGAGAAAGAACGTCAACGGAGCATCCGGAAAGACGGCGCGCGCAAAGACGAAAGGCCCGATCGCGGTGGCGTACATGAGACCGGCGCGCAGGGCGGCGCCCCGACCCACCAGGGCGAGGGCGATGAGATAGACCACGGCCACCGTGCCCATGTGCGACAGCACTCCCGGCAGTCTAGACGCCAGTTCGTTCGATCCGAAGGCATCCTGTGCTACCGCGATCGCCCAGTACAGCAACGGCGGCTTTTCGTAGTAGCGGACGTCGTTCAGTCGGGGTTGCACCCAATCGCCGCTGACGAGCATTTCGCGACCGATGAGGGCGTAGCGCGCCTCGCCTTCGAGCAGCGGGTTGTCGCCCAGTTGGTACAGGCCGAGTGCGGCGGTCAGCCCGAGGCAGAGCGCCAACCCGACGACGAGCGTCGAAATCGACCGCGCCGCGCTCCCCGCGGCGTCGGCGGCGCCGATCTCCGCGGCTCGCGTGCCCGCCATTGGACCCGAATGGCCCATCGTTCTACTGGATGCTGAAATACCCGCGCCCCCCGGGGACAACGGTCTTTCGGTCCCGTCTTAACGATTCTGCGCGCCGAGTAATGGCTTCAGGGCCGGGTTGTCGAGGACCTTCGGCAATTGCTTCCAGTCGAACAGGGCGTCGGGAATGGCGGAATCGTAATCGACGTCGGTGATTTTCAAGTCGCTGGCGGTGTTCATCATGACGTCTTTCATACGCACGTGGAGCACGGTGGGAATGCCCTCGATCGTCGTGACGGTGTCGAACGCCTCCGCCTTCCAGAGTTGGCCCGCCGGGTCGTAGTACTCGCGTTTGACCGGCAGGTAGTTGTCCGCCGATACCCAGGTGACGACTTTGGAGTAGTAGTACTGTTCCTGGGGAATCGTCTCGGCGATCTTCCAGGTTTTCGCGCCGTTCAGCGTCTCCGCGCTCATCGTCGTGTAGTTCTTGTGTAAACGAACGAAGCCCAGGTCGGCGAAGGTGAAATCGCTGTCGAGAAAATTATCGTAGCCCTGGATCGGAAGCATCTTGCGTACCCGCCCGATGGTCGGCGCGTATGTCCAGAGGGTCCCGCCCTGGCCGGGAGCGGTGGGCTCCTGCAGGAGCATGGCCGTGCCGGCAATGGCGTCGGGCGCGGTCATGACGATGAGCATGTAGTTGCCGGTGGGCAGTTGCTTGCGAGCCTGAATGCCCGTGAAGCGTACCGTTTCCCCGAGATCGCTCAGCGTCATGTTAAGCGTGCGCAAGCTCGGCTTTGCCGGTTCCATGGCGCCCTTGAGCTGCTGGACGATGCCGCCCGCGGCGGGCAGTTGCTGCGCCGCGACCGTCGATACGACCAGCCCCACTGCAGCAATCGTTGCGGTAGCGAATCGCTTCATACCCCTCCCTTTCTCTTTTCCGTGCCGCCGTGAGCCAATGCCAGAGCCGGGGCAAAGGGTCAACAAGGAAAGCGGCCCGGGGTCTCCGCCGCGCGGCGGGAGCGCCCGTCCTTTCCAGCGCGCGCTCGGTCGAACCATGGGTTGCCGGCTCGCGACCCTCGCGCCTTACGCGCCCCGCCCGGGTTCGGCCAGTGAACTCAACAGGGCGGCCTGATAGACGCGCTTCAGCGGCACGCCGCGCGCGCGGGCGAGGTGACGGCAGTCCTCGTACTCGGGTGCGGCGTGCTCCGTTCCGTCGTGGGCCGTCGCAACCTTCACCCGGACCCGCCCGTAGGGCGTATCGACGGTGCGAATCTCGCGCGGTACGGCAATCCGCTCGACCGTGTGCACGCGCACCCCCAGGCTCGAGGTCTCGCCAAGCACGATCGCCGTCAGCGCGGCGCGCTCGGCGTCCCCGCACAGGACGCTCAATACGATGCCGGGACGGTTCTTCTTCATGTGTACCGGCGCCAGGTAAACGTCGCGCGCGCCGGCTTCGAAGAGCCGCTCGATTATGTGCTCGTAGAATTCGGGATTGAGGTCGTCGATGTTGGTCTCGATAACCGCGAGGCGCTCGTGGACGGTGTCGGCTTCGGTCTCGCCGAGAATCGTCCGCAGCACATTTGGCCGGTCGGACAGGGTGCGCTGCCCGGCCCCGTAGCCGATGCCCGCGATGCGCAGCGCGGGTACCGGGTCCGGGGTCGCCAGCGCGGCCACGATCGCCGCACCCGTGGGTGTCACCAGCTCCGTGGTCCCCTCCCCAACCCGTACCGGAAACCCGCGCAGCAGCTCGACGGTCGCCGGGGCCGGGACCGGCAGCGGCCCGTGCTCGCTGAGCACCGTTCCGCTGCCCATCGGTAACGGCGACGCGTATACGCGCTCGATACCGAACCAGTGCATGCCGATCGCGCAACCGACGATGTCGACGATGGAATCCACCGCCCCTACCTCGTGGAAGGTGACCGCGTCGGTCGACACCCCGTGGACCTTCGCCTCCGCCGCGGCGAGCCGCGCAAAGACGGCCAGCGCCGTGTCGCGTACGGCAGGGTCGAGCCCGCCCCGTCGAACGAGATCGCGAATGACCCGGTAGGGCCGATGCTCGTGCCCGTGTTCATGCCCGTGATCGCGATGCCCCGCCGACGCCCCCTTGCCTCCGTCCTCGCCCGAGCCTCTGCCCCTGCCCTTGCCTCTGCCTCCGCCCGAGTCTCCCTCCGTGACGGCGCCGACCCGCACGTTGAACTTCGTGGCGACGATGCCGTTGACGTTGCGCCGGGTAGCCGACAGCGTGTAGTCCCCGATCGACAGGCGGGCGAGTTCCCCGCGCAGGTGCCGGAGCGGCAGCCCCAGTGCCAGCAGCGCCCCGACGGTCATGTCGCCGCTGATTCCGGCGATCGTATCGAGATAGAGAACCCGCATCCTCACGCTCCTTACGGCCCTGGCTGCGCGCCGCGCACGTACCGCAGGCCGAGGTCGCACAGAAACAACACGAGCGCCAGAGGAATCGCCAGCCAGTCGAGCGGGAAGTGCGCCGTGCGGGTGCCCAGTGTGCGGCCGACGAGCTGTTCGAGCGGCGGGTCGACCTGGCCGCCGGTGGCGGTGGTGAGCTGCGCGAGCCGTTGACGATCGGGCTGGTCGGCGCGGTATTCCTCCTGCGGGTCGGCGTCCCGGCCGGGGATCCATACCAGCTCGGTGCGTTGCGTTACGTTCTGTTCCCGGTCGCGTCTGATTACCGTCACGGGATAGTGTCCGGCCGGCAGGGCGGGGAGCAACCCGGCTAATTCGCGCGGGGCCGTCGGCGCGAGTGTAACGTCGACGGGGTCGTCGCCGGCGAGCAACCGTGCCGTCAGCACGGCGCCGTCGGTATCGCCGAAGGAACGCACGTGCAGCCGGCTCTGGCCGTCGCGCCGGTCGACGTCGAGCGCATACGCCCACGGCAGTTGATCGCGCAGGGTCCATCGCACCACCTGCGACCAGAACTTCCCGAAGCCGTCCCAGCCGACCCACGTGTCGGCGTCGTTCTCGAGGCTGGCCGTGAAGGCGACGACGCGGCCGAGACCGAACTGCCAGGCGGCGAGAAGCGGATCCCGCCGGTCCGGCGCGCCGGCGACATACAGCAGCAGATCGGCACCCGGTTTGGCGCGCGTGTAGGCGTAGCCGCCGACGTCGGGAAGTGCGCGCAGCGGCAGGCCGCGCAGCGCCTGGGTGGCGTCGCCGGGACGCGGGACGAAAGCGATCTCCCGTCGCGGCGCGCGTTCGACCGCCTGACTGGCGTCGCGCAACATGAGCTCCGGCAGCGACTCGGCGTTTTCGACGTGGTAAAAGGCGCCGCCCGTGCGCGTCGCCATCGTTTCCAGCAACTCGAGGTTGACCGTGTCGTCGCCGATACGGATCGCGGTCACGCTGATCCCGGCTTTGGCGAGCGCCGCCACGAGCGCGTCGTGATCGCCCGCGGCGCGGTTGGTGTCGCCGTCCGTAAGCAGGATGACGTGCGCGGTCTGAGCCCGCGCGGCAACGAGTTGGGCGCGCGCCGACTCGAGAGCGTCGTAGAAGTCCGTGCCCCCGCCCGGTTGCAGGCGCGGAATATCACGCTCGAGTAGCAGACGGTTGTCGCGCAGCGGCTTTAGCGCGGCGATGTCGTACGGGCGGGAGTCGAAGGCGATGACGCCGATGAGATCGCTGTCTTTGAGCTGGCCGACGACTGCCAGAGCGGCGCGGCGCGCGTATGCCAGCTTCGAGCTGTCCTCGCTGCGCTGGGTGCGTTCGGTGACGTGGTAGCCCATGCTGTTGGAGCGGTCGACGACGAGGAAGAGGGATACCGGCGCGCGTTCGGCCCGCGGTGGGCGGCGGGGCTCGAGTGTGACCGGGAGCAGACGCTGCAAGGCAGTCTGGCGAAATCCCGGATCGCCGAAGGTGCGGTCGCCGGCCGCCACCACCAGCCCGCCCCCGTAGTCCCGTACGTACCGTTCCAGCAGTTGCAGGGCGGCGGGATCGAGGCGCGCGGCGGAGACGTCTTCCAGCAGGACGCAGTGGTGCGCCAGCAAATCGCCGAGGCGGCGCGGGAAGTGCTCGGGCGCCATGGTCGTGACCGCGACGCCTTTGCGCTCGAGAGCCGCGGCGAGCGGCGAGTGCGAACGCCGACCGATCGACAGTATGCCGACTCTGGCGCCGATCGTTACCGGTGTCTCGCGGTAATCGTTGCCGGCGACGGTATCGCCGGGTGCGTTGACCTCGGCGCGCAGGCGGTGCGATCCGGCGCCGGTAAGGCGGTACGGGATCTCGATCGCGTTAAGGCCCGGTTGCAGGGTTACCGCGTCGGTGCCGATAAGCGACCCGTCGATGTGCAACCGCAGCGGGGCCTCGACGAGCGGCCCGCGATTGCGCACGGTGAGACGGATGGGAAAAACGCTCTCCGCGGCGACCAGCGGCGGTGTCGTCAGCTTCTCGACGGCGACGTCGACGCCGGCTGCGGCGGGGGGGACGGCCGCGTACACGGCGATCCCCGCCCGGCGGGCGCGGACCACCGTGGCGAGACCGTTCCCGCGCGTCTCGTTGCCATCAGTCAAGAGCAGCACCCGGCGCTCCGCGTCGGCAGGCAGCAGTGCGATCGCGGTCTCGAGGCCGCGCTGGATGTCCGTCGCCGTCGTCGTTACCGGGGTCGCCGGCCAGCGTATCGTGCGCGCGGTTCCGGGCGGCTGCACGACGGCGGCCTCGCGTCCGAAGACGACGACTCCCAACTCGTCTCCCGGGGCCAGGGCGCTCGCGAGCCGATCGAGATAGCTCCGCTGCCACGCGCGCCCCCCGGCATCGATGCTCGCGGAAACGTCGACGGCAACGATCAGCGATAGACGGTCCGTGGGCACCCTGACGCTGAGGGCAAGGCCGGCCAAAGCCAACACGATTAGCGCACAGGCGGCGGCGCGCAGCGCCGTGGCTGCGGCCCACCCGGAGCGGCGGCGACCGAGAAGCAGCACGACGACGACCGCAATCAGAGCTGCCATGGCGGCCGGTTGCCGCACCGTTAGACCCAGCGCTTCCGGGTGCGCGAGCAAGTAACGCAGGCCAAGCTCGGGGGTCATGCCGGCCTCCGCGTCCACAACGCCCATTCCACCACGAGCAGCACGAGGGCCGCCGCGTAGAGCCACGGCTGCGCTGCGGACACCGACGGCGGCCGCGATCGGCGGTCGGCGGTCGAACGAGGCGCCGCCGCCGGGAGCTCGGACGAAGCGTCGCGTCCGGCACGACCGATGTCGGATTCCGTCGGGTCGAGGAAGTTCGCCAGTACCAGACGACTGACGCCGTCGGAACGCACGCGGTACGCCCCCGCCAGTACCGGCTCGAATGCGACCTGCGGGCCCGGGATCGTGCGGGTCGCGCCCTGCGGTCCGTCCACGGTGACGGTGTCGGTCGGGAAACGGCCGAGGTCCGCCGTCTCGCCGGTGCGGACCACGAACGTCTCGTCGGCGCCAGGCGCCAGCCAGCCCAGGATGTTGATTGTCAGGAGAAGCAGGTTGACGCGGTCCGTGCGCAGCAGCCCCTCGGCGCCGAGGTCGAACGTAATGCAGGCGACGCGGTGGCCGTCGCGTTCCCCGGCGAGCACCAGCGGGAATTCGCCCGCTGCCGCCCGCGACCGGACGATGGGCCGCATCCACGGCGGCGCGTCGACCATGCGGCCGCGCCGCAGGGGCATTGCGGCAAGCGGCCGCAGCCCCCGCAGGGCGGGATGCGTGTCGTCCCAGTCGATGACCTCGACGTCCTCGACCTCGGCGGTGGCGGGGAACAGCGCGCTGTCGGCGTGCGGGAACACGTAGAGGGCGTTGACGTCTAACGGCGGGTTCGGCGCGAGGCCGTGCAGGACGACGACGTCGGCGTCGCCCGGTCGCGCCGGGTCGAAGGCCTGCGGGTCGGTTGTGCTCACGACGAGGCCGGAGACGGCGCCGGCCAGCTCGCGCAGCTCTCGTGCCAGCGCCGCATCGTCGGAGACGAGGAGGACATGCAGGGGGCGGACCGGTGCGACCCAGGCGAAGGCGGCGTTATCGACGGCGAGGGCGTCGTCGGTTTCCAGCCGCGCGAGCAGCGGGCCGGCGTTCGGCAGACGATCGAAAAGGAAGCTGCGCGCGCCGCGGCCGGGCAGCGTGAAACCGGTTCGGTTCAGCACCGTGCCCCCCAGCTCGATGGTGAGCACGCCGTGGCCGTCGTCGGGCGCGAAGTTCTGCACTTGAATCGTCGCCCGCGCTGCCGCGGGGTCCTGAAAACGGCCCTGGAAAACCTGGATACCGGTGATCGCCAGGTTGGCGTCGGTCTCTCCGCTCTGGTGGAGCGTCACCCGGTCGCGCATCGTGGCCGGGATGCTCGCCCGCGCCACATCGGTGAAGACGTCGATGGCGGTGGGCAGGTCGGTGCGCTGCCGGACGGCATCGGCGAACGCCAGCGTCAGCGTCAGATCGCCGCCGAGGTCGACCGGTTGCAGCGACGTCAGGGCGGCCCGGACGGCCGCACGATCGCGGGTGAAGTCGACGACGACCCGCGGGCCGTTGTCGGCCGCCAGGAGCATAACCTCGGTATCGCCGGGCAGGCCCGCGAGACGCTCGGTTGCGGCGGCCCGGGCGCTTTCGAATCGCGTCTGTCGGCCCTCGCGGCTCTGCATGCTCGCGGAGGTGTCGAGTACGAAGATGCGGCGGCCGGTCGGTTCGCTCTCGGCGAGCCCGGGCCGGTACGGCCTCGCCAGGCCGAGAATGAGCGCGGCCAACGCCAGTGCCTGAACCACGAACAACAGATCGGGTCGAAAGCGCCGCGCCCGAATGACGTCCTCGCTGACGGCCTGCCAGAGCAGGAGCGACGGTACCACAAGCCGGCGGCGGCGCCGCTCCCACATGTGGTACAGCACGAGCAGGCCGTACAGTCCGGCAAGGAGCAGAGCCAGCGGCTCGGCGAGCGCGAACATCGCAGTCAGTGCACCAGCCCCAGCCCGGGCAGGTCCTCGAACAGCGCCCGGTCGATACCCGCGGCCGGGTCCACCACCGCCAGCATCACCCCGGAACGGCGACAGAAGGCTTCGAGTCCGCCAAGGTGGTCGCGCAGCGCGGCCTGGTAGCGGGTGAGGTTGGCCGGTCCGAGGGTGACGAATCGGCGCGCGCCCGTCTCCGCGTCAACGAGTTCGGCGCGCCGGAACAATCGCACCGGATCGCGCTCGCCCGGACCGAGAACGCGCACGGCGGCGACCGTGAATCGCCGGCCGGCCAGCAGCCCGAGAGCCGACTCGTAGAGAGGGGCCGGGACGAGGAAGTCCGATACGACCACGGCGACCCCGGGGGTTCCGCGCCCGCGCAGCGCGGCGGCAATACCGTCGGCGAGCGCCGTGTCGCCGGCGGGGCGCAGCTCGAGCAGAAAATCGCGCAGCCGTTCGAGGCCGGTGCGGTGGCGGACGAACGGTGACGCGACGAAGCCGGCGGGAAGTGTGCCGCCGAGCGCGACGATGCGCGCCGGGTCGTGGTTGCGCACGCTGACGTAGGTCAGGCAGGCGGCCAGTGCGGCGGCGAAGCCGATCTTGTTGTCCGCGGGCGGAAAGTGCATCGATGCCGAAGTGTCGACGAACACGTGCAGCGGCGCCTCGCGTTCGGCGCGGAAGGTCTTGATCAGAAGCTGGTCGAGACGGCCGTAAGCGTTCCAGTCGAGGTGACGCAGGTCGTCTCCGGCGGCGTAGGTCTTGTGGCTTTCGAGCTCGAGACCGTAGCCCTGGGCCCCGCGTGGCATCGGGGTGTTGCCGGGGCGCGTGCTCAACGAGTGCCGCACCCGCAAGCGCAGGCGGTCGAGCTTGCGGAGGAACTCCGGCGCATTCGCCACGGCGAGCGCGGCGGCGAGCGGCGAGACTTCAGCGCCGTAGCCGTCGGGTGGCATGGACGACCCGCTCGACCAGGGTAATTGGATCGATGGCATCGGTCACCGCCGCGAAGTTGAGCACCAGCCGGTGATTGAGCGCGGGAACGGCAACCGCGTCGATGTCGTCGTAGGCGACGTTGACCCGTCCATCGAGGAGGGCCCGAACCTTGGCCCCGAGCAGCAGGGCCTGCCCGCCCCGCGGACTGGAGCCGAAGCTGACGTAGCGACTGACCGTGTCGTCGGTTGCGGTCGGGGCCCGATCGCGGGGCGCGTACTTCGAGCCCACCGGCAGTGTCGCCCGCACCATTGCCGCCGCGTATTCCGCCAGCGGCGGAGCCACCAGCACTTCGCGCACGAGGTGGCGCAGCGCCTCGATGCGCGCGGCCGCTTCTTCGGCGGCGAACACCGGCGCGATCGATGCCACCGCCTCGCCGGTGGTCGAATCGAGGATACGCTGCATGTCGGCATGATCGGGATAAGGGAGCAGTACCTTGAACAGGAAGCGGTCTATCTGCGCCTCGGGCAGGGGATAGGTACCCTCCATCTCGATGGGATTGAGCGTCGCGAGGACAAAGAACGGCGGGTCCAGCCGGTAGGTCGTGCCGGCGACGGTCACCTGCAACTCGGCCATCGCTTCGAGTAGCGCCGACTGGGTCTTCGGCGTGGCGCGATTGATTTCGTCGGCAAGGACGACGTGGGCGAACAGGGGACCGGGGACGAACACGAAGTCGCGGCGGCCGTCGGTTTCGGCCACCATGCGCGTGCCGGTGATGTCGGCGGGCATCAGGTCGACGGTGAACTGGACGCGGCTGAAAGAGAGATTCAGCGCCGCGCCGAGCGAGCGAACGATGAGCGTCTTGCCCGTGCCGGGGACGCCTTCGATGAGTACATGTCCGCCGGCGAAGAATGCGATCAGGATCTGTTCGAGGATGTCGGCGTGGCCGACGATGACACGGCCCAGCTCCGTGCGCAGCCGCTGAAACGTATCGGTGAAGTCGCGGACCGCGTGTGCCGCGGCGGTTGCCGGTGCCGTACTCATGGTTCCTCCCGAATCGAATACACGCGCCGGACCAGATCCTCGTATTCGGGAGGAACTTCCGCCTTGCGCAGCAGATCGTCGGCCAACTGAGTGTCGCTCAGTGAGGGTGTGGGCCGCGCGGCCGCGCCGGCGCGAGCCTGCCCGCCGGCCGCGCGCGAGATGCCCGGGTTACGCTCGATCGACTTGAGGAACGACCCGATCGTGACCTTGAACGGAGCCGCGTTGCCGGCGCCGGGAGTGCCGCCCTCGGGCCGCCGTGCCAGCAGACTGCCCGCCTGCGATCCACCGCCCGCCGGCGGGGCTGCGCCGGTGGCCGGTTTGACGTCGCCCGCCCGTTTCCCGTCGTCATCACCGGTCTCGGTCCGCCCGGCGGGTCGCGTGCCGGAGTCGGGTCCGGGGGTTCCCGCGGTCTGCGGTTCGCGATCCGGCGATTCGCCGTCTCCGGGACTTTCGTTGCCGGCCTTGACTCCATGACGCGCGCGGGCGTCGAGCGGGCTGCTCGATGTGCCGTTGCCGTCCCGATTGCCGGGCTGCGGCTGGCCGGTGCCCGGCTCCGTGCCGGCGCCGCCGTGGTCGGCGTTGGTGACAGCTCTCGCCAGGGATTGCGGCCGGCCGACGCTTTCGCCTTGCACGGCGGCAAGGATGGCCTGCCGGAGCTGGTCAGGCAGATCGGGCGCCGGGCTTGCGGCCGACTGCGTCGCGGCCGCGCTCTCGCCCGGATCGGCGCCGTCCCCGCCGGCCCGTTCGCCGCCGCGGTTCAGGGTGTCGGTGTGGCGCGATCCGTCGTTGCGCAACCGGTCGCCCTGTTCCGGGCCCCGCGAGATCTGTCGGGAGTCGCGGGGCGGGACGTTCCGGGGCGGCGGATTGGGTGCCGTAGCGGGTTGGTTCTGGAGCAGGCGCGCAAGCGGCTGTGCTCGCGGCCACAGCGCGACGCCGGCGAGAACGCCGAGCGCCACGAGCAAGCCGAGGGCACCGCGCGGCAGTCGGCGCGGGAATGCCCGGGCCGGCCGCCAGAGAGCGCCAAGGTCCGCGGTCTGGGCGACGAGGAGCGGAAGCAGCGGCGAGGATTCGCGATCCCGGGGTAAGGCGGCGAGTGTGGTGAGCCGATCGGAGAGCCGAGCCCGGCGATCGGCGATCCGCGCCGCGGCGATGACGTCGACCCGGTGCCGACGTGCGTATACGAGGGCGGCGGCGACGGCTGCCGCCGTGCCTACCAGGGCGAGCGCCGTGGCGAGCCGAAACATGGCGCTCGAGCCCCACAGTGCCGCGGCCGTCAGCGCGGCGGCCAGCAGCGAGAGCACGGTAGCCGTGGCGCAAGCGGCGTCGAGAAGCACGAAACGATTGGCGCGCTGCCGGACTGCACGCAGTTGCCGGTCGACGCCGGCCAGGCCTTCGGGAGCGGGCATGATGCGCGTGCGGCGAAGATAGAGGAGGGGGTCGAGGGGGTCAACACTGCGATCGGCGCTGGGGGTTTTGGGTTGATGCGCGACGGCGGCTGTAGTAACCAGCGGACACTGGGGGAGGGCGCGGTCGCGCCCTGCCGATTGCGTTAGTCGATGCAGCGCACGCCCGGAGCGGCGGTACCGTGCGGAAGGAGGTTCTGATGGGCGATTGGAGGGTGTTGCGTGCGGGCAGCGAGCGGGGCGGCAGGCGACGCCGGATCGGGCTGGCGTTGGCGGCGCTCGGGTGTGTGGCGGCGGCAGCCGCCATTCCGCAGGTGGAGTTGGTCAGTGTCAACATCTTCGGCGGCGCCGGCAATGCGCTCAGCAACAGTCCGGCAGTCAACCTCGACGGCAACATAGTCGCCTTTTACTCAGACGCCTCCAACCTCGTCCAGGGCGATCGGAACGAGGTGCGCGACGTGTTTGTGCGGGATCTCGATGCCGGCGTCACCGAGAGAGTGAGCGTGAGCGGCACGGGTGCGCAGGCCAACGGCCCCAGCCACAAACAGGGCGATGCCCCGGGCCTCAGCGCCAACGGCAACATCGTCGCTTTCTATTCGGACGCTACGAATCTGGTCGATGCGGACACCAATGGTCAGACCGACGTGTTCGTGCGTGTGCGCGACGGCGGCGTTACCGAGTTGATCAGCGTCGGGGCGGACGGTGCGCCGGCCAACGGACCGAGCCTGTTTCCGAGCGCCAGCGGCGACGGCCGTTACGTCGCCTTCCAGTCCCTGGCGACCAATCTCCTGGCTGAAGCCGTTAGCGGTCAGGCCGACATATACGTGCGCGACCGGGTGTCCGGTGCCACTGTCCGTGCGTGTCCGGGGTTCCAGCGCAACGGACCCGCCATCGCGCCCTCGCTGAGCGCCGACGGCACCGCCGTTGCGTTTGCCGCCGCCGACACGGCGCTGGTGCCGGCGACCGTCAATCGCTTTTTCCAGATCTACGTGTGCGTTCTCCAGAGCGGCACGGTTTCGCTGGCGAGCGTCAATAACGCCGGCCAACCGGGTAACGCCGACAGTTTCCTGCCGGCGTTGAACGAGAACGGCACGCTGGTCGCTTTCAAGTCGAACGCCGACAACCTCGTGCCCGACGACCGGAACGGTTTTGTCGATGTCTTTGCCCGCGACCTGGCGGCGAGCCAGACCGAACGCATCAGCGTGTCGTTCCGGGGCGGCGATGCGGACGACCTGTCGTTTCCGCCGGCGGTCGATTACGAGGGGCGCTTCGTGGCCTTCGGTTCGCTCGCTTCGGATCTCGTGCCCAACGACTTCAACGGCAAACCCGGCGTGTTCGTCCGCGACCGTACCGGCGGGGTTACCTTCCTCGGCGACGTGAACCACCTCGGGCAGCAGGGCAACGGCACCGTGCCGGACGATCCGCCGGCCCTCAGCGGCGGCGGTCGTTCGCTCGCCTACGCGTCGACGGCCACCAACCTCGCCCCCAACAACCCCGATTCCATGCTCAGCGTCTTCATCGGCCGCAATCCGTTCGCATGTGTCGACGATGAGGATTGCCCCGCCGGTTTCGTTTGCATCGAGGGTTTCTGCTCCCTGCTCGGCACGCCGACGCCGACGCCGACGCGTACCTCCACGCCGACGCCCGGGCCGGACGACTGCTGCCAGTGTCCGGGCCCGCTGTGCGAGGCGCCGGGAGCGACGGGTTGCCCGGCGAATTGCGAGGCGGTGTATGCGGCGCTGTGCGAGGACGGGATCAACTGCGTGACGTTCACGCCGACGTCGACGCCCACCCCGACGCCGACGCATACGGCGACGCCGACGCCCGGACCGGACGATTGCTGCCAGTGTCCGGGTCCGCTGTGCGAGGCGCCGGGAGCGACGGGTTGTCCGGAGAACTGCGAGGCAGTGTATGCGGCGCTGTGCGAGGACGGGATCAACTGCGTGACGTTCACGCCGACGCCGACCGCCACGGCGACGCCGACGCCGGGGCCGGACGACTGCTGCCAGTGTCCGGGTCCGTTGTGCGAGGCGCCGGGAGCGACGGGTTGCCCGGCGAACTGCGAGGCCGTGTACAAGGCGGTGTGCGAGGCGGGGATCACTTGCGTGACGGTCACGCCGGGTGGGACGTTGACGCCGACGCCGACCGCGACCCCGACGCCGACCGCGAGTGCGCAGGACTGTTGTCAGTGCGGCGCCAATCGGTGTCAGGCGCCGGGGGCCGAGGGCTGTCCAACCGATTGCGACATCGTGCGCGAGGCGGTGTGCCTCGACAACACCACCTGCGCCACCTTCACGCCGACGCCGACTGCGACCCCGACGCCGACCGCGGGTGCGCAGGACTGTTGTCAGTGCGGCCGCGACCAGTGCGAAGCGCCGGGTAACGACGGCTGCCCGCCGCAGTGCGACATCGTCCGTAACGCGGCTTGCATCGGCGGGACAACCTGTACCGCCTTCACGCCGACCTCGACACCGACGGTAACGGCGACGGTGACGCGGACGTCGGTGCCGACGCGAACGCCGACGCGCCGGTCGCAATACGACGACGACGGGTGCAGCCTGACGCCGGCATCGGGAGATGGTGGGAGCGGCGCCGGGCTGTTGTGGCTGCTCGCGCCGGCAGCGGTACTCGGGTGGCGCCGCCGGGCCAGATCGGCCCGTTGAAGATGCAGATGGAACACGGACATGGCGCCGCCGCCCGGGGGCCCATGTCCGCGTTCCGGCTTGCGCGGCAGAGCCCACGCCGCGATGTGTGGCTGCTGTTTGCCGCCCGCGTCGTGCGGGTTTTCTGTTACGGCCTGCTGTCGGTCGTACTGGCGCTCTACCTCGGACAGATCGGACTGTCGGAACGCGCGATCGGCTTGTTACTCACGTTGACGCTGGCCGGCGATGCCGGCATTTCGTTGTGGTTGACGACGAGTGCCGACCGCTTCGGCCGGCGGCGCACGCTCTTGCTGGGTGCGCTGTTGATGGCCGGAGCCGGCGTGGTCTTTGCCGCCACCTCGAATCCGCTGGTTCTGATGGCGGCGGCGATCGTCGGCGTAATCAGCCCCGGGGGGAACGAGATCGGGCCCTTCCTGCCGGTTGAGCAGGCCGGCCTGACCCAGGCGATTCCCGACGGTTGGCGGACGACGGTATTCGCCTGGTATGCGCTTTGCGGATCGTTCGCGACGGCGCTCGGGGCGCTGGTCGGGGGTTGGGTTACTCAGGGTCTGCGGGACGCCGGCGTGCCGGCGACGGATGCTTACCGAGCCGTGCTGATCGGCTACGCCGGTGGCGGCATCGTTCTGCTGGTTCTGTTCGCCCTGGTGTCGGCGAACATCGAAGTGCCGGCGGCGGCGCGTCGACCCGACGTTGCCCGCACGCTGGGTTTGCACCGCTCGCGCGGAGTCGTCATGCGGTTAAGCGCTCTGTTCGCTCTGGATGCCTTCGCCGGCGGACTTATCGTGCAGAGCCTGATGGCTTACTGGTTTCACGTGCGCTTCGGCGTCGACGTCGGGGTGATCGGCAGCATCTTTTTCGGGGCGAACGTGCTGGCCGGCGTGTCGGCGCTGTTGGCCGGGCGGCTGGCGGCCCGCTTTGGGCTCATCAACACGATGGTGTTCACGCACATTCCGTCGAACGTGATGCTGATGCTCGTCCCGTTGATGCCGACGCTGGAATGGGCGATTGCCGTGCTGCTGTTGCGCTTCAGCATCTCGCAGATGGACGTGCCGACGCGGCAGTCGTACACGATGGCGGTGGTAGCGCCTGACGAACGTGCCGCCGCCGCCGGCGTGACGGGTATCGCCCGCTCCGTAGGGGCGGCGTTATCGCCGTCGCTGGCAGGGATATTCCTCAGCGTGGGGGCCCTCTTCAGCGCGCCGTTCTTTCTGTCCGGCGGATTGAAGATCGTCTACGACCTGCTGCTGTACCGGAGTTTTCAAGGACTGAAGCCCCCGGAAGAGGGCGGCGGGTCGAGGCGGGTGTGAGCGCGCGGCTCCCGCCGAGCCGCCGTCAGGCCATCGCGGCTCGGCGGGAGCCTCGCCCTCCCCATCTGAATTCCATGCGCCCCGCGCGTAAACTCGGCGTTCGGCTTCCACTCCGTACACGTACTCAGCGAAGCGGTACACGTACTCGTTCACGGACAGGGGGCACGCAGCGATGAAATTGAACCACGGGCGATTGCACGCCTACGAGGAAGTGGCCGTGTACGAGTACGTGAACGAGTACGAGTACAGAGGACAGCCCGGCCCGGCGGCGCCAGGTCGGCGCGTCTACCGGTAGGTGCGCAGAAGGTACACGGCCAGGTCGTGACGTTGCTCCGCGGTCAACTGGTTCGTCGGCATCGGGGACGGCGGCGTGCGCAGCAGGGCCGCGAGTGAGGCGATCGTGTAGCGCGCCGCGAGGGCTTGCAGCGGTTTGTACGCGTCGCCGGCCGCCTGACCCACGATATGGCAGCGCTCGCAATCGTTGGCGCGCCACAGCGCGGCACCGCGCGCCGCGGTCTGCTCGAGCGCCGTTGCGTCGAGGCCGGCGAGCGGATCGTCGTGCGGGGTGACCGCGCTCGCGGCGTCTCCCCGTGCCGCGGTGCCGTGCGCGACGCGGTAGATCTGGCCGGTGAAATCGTCCGAAACGTAAAGCGCGCCGTCGGGGCCGACCGCGACGTCGACCGGACGTCCGTATACCCGATCGTTGCGCAGGAATCCGGTGACGAACGGGTGCTCGCCGATGGAACCGTCCGGTGCGAAACGCAGGGCCACCACTTCGTAACCGATCTTCCTGGAGCGGTTCCAGGAGCCGTGCAGGGCGACGAAGGCGACACCGTCGTACTCGGGTGGGAACGCCGCTACGGCGGTGCCGGCGGGGCGGCGGTAGAAGGTCATGCCGAGGGGAGCGGTATGGGCGGCGAAGCCGTGCGCGGGGGGAAGGGAGGCGGCGATCTGGGCCTCGCGACCGGCGCCGAGATCGGGGTCGGGAATGCGGTTGCCGTTGGCGAAGGGCCAGCCGTAGAAGCCGCCCTCGATGACACGGTTGAACTCGCAGGGCGGGAAGTCGTCGCCCAGCAGGTCGCGGCCGTTGTCGGTGGCGTAGAGCGCGCCCGTGCCGGGTTGCCACTCGAAGTCCACGGCATTGCGCAGCCCGGTAGCGAAGATCTGCTCGCCGCTCCCGTCGGCCTCGTATCGGAGAATGGCGGCGCGGCGCTTATCGGCCTCTATGCAGACGTTGCAGCTCGAGCCGACGGAGACATAGAGCTTGCCGTCGGGTCCGACGTCGACGGTGCGGGTCCAGTGGTTGCCGCCATCGGGGAGGCCGGTAACGATGCGTTCGGGTGTGCCGCTAACGGTACCGCCGGCGGCATCGAAGCGGACGCGCGCGACGGCGGTGGTTTCGGCGACGTACAGCCACCCGTCGTGCAGGGCGAGGCCGTGCGGTTGATGGAGTCCGGTGAGCAGCTTGCGTTGTCCGTCGGCAAGGCCATCGCCGTCGGTATCGCGCCCAATGAGCCACACCGTGCCGGTGCGCGGGGAGCTGACGAGCAGGTCGCCGGCCGGCGTGAAGCGCAGGAGGCGAGCGTTCTCGATGCCGGTGGCGTAGACGTTGATGAAGAACCCCTCGGGCACGGCAACGCGTTGGCGCAGCTCCGACTCGGGCATGGGATTGCCGCTGAAGCCGGGGAAGTTGATGGTCAGGCCGCCCGGCAGCCTGGCGTAGCCGCACTGCGCGACGGCCATCGTGCACGTCAGTCCGACCAGAGCCACAGCGCTCCGGGACCCGAAGCCGGGCGGCCGCCACGCGTGCATCATGCGGTTCGACTACCACGCGCCGCGCCGCAGGTCAGCCCCGGTGGAACGTGCGCTCCGCGCGCGTTTTCATGTATTCCGCGTGGTGGAACGTGCGCTCCGCGCGCGTTCACGTATTCCCTGCAAGTTCGGAATGCGCCCCGATAATGCAAGGACGATTGCTCGCCGGCTCGCTCGCGCGGTGGAGGAGAGGCTTTCGGTGTTCCCGGCGGTTGTGCTGCCCGGGCCGCGTCAGGTCGGTAAGACCACCTCAGCCAAAGGACCGATGACGGGCGCGGGGACACGGCAAGATCGCCGACGGAGCCTTGATACGCCTCCCCGGGTATGTGCTTGAATTCGCTTGACGGGCATTTTCTTCTTTGGAACGGGCATCCTTTCGTGTTATGGGCGCGAATACAGGGCTTGTCCTGTCCACAAACAAGGAGGGGAGTCATGAACCGATGGTCGCTTCGCTTTGGCGCCGTGGCGGTAGTAGCGGTGATGTGTACGGCTTCGGCTGTGCACGCCGCGGATTCGTGCCTGGCGCCGTGTGCCAAGGTGCCGAAGAAGTCACGGCACGTGTCTACGGCTGCCCCGGTGCCGTTGCCCGCCGGGCCGATGGCCGGACCGATCCTCACCACGCCGGGCGCCACGCTGGCGAAGGGCAACAAGAAGAAAGTGGTCACCGTGGATGCGACAATAACCTCGGGAATGCCGGTGCCCATGCCGATGATCCTGTCAATGGGGGCGACGCTTAACGGCGTGGCGATGGAGCCTACCACCGGGGTATATATGGACTGCGCCGGCACCGCGATGACGCCCTGGTTCGGGGGCCCGTTGGCCGGCTGCACGGTGTCCGCGACGTTCTGGCTCGATCTCGATCAGGCGGAGACCGCTTCCCCGGGGACGTTCATCGGCCTGCCGCTGACCGTGGTGCTCCTGGGCGGTGACGCGGCGGGTGGGGGCGGGCCGCCGGTGTCGGCTTCGATGAACGTGCGGCAGGAAGGCAAGTAGGCGCGGCGCGCCCGCGCGCCGTCAGGTTAACTCCGCTGTCCGTTGCGGAGGAACTGGCGCAGATAGCGGGCAGTGTGCGAGCGGCGGACCCGGAGGATGTCCGGCGGCGGGCCCATGGCGACGACCCGACCGCCGCCGGTGCCGCCTTCCGGGCCAAGGTCGACGATCCAGTCGGCTTCCTTGACGATGTCGAGGTTGTGCTCGATGGTCACCACCGTATGGCCGCGGTCGACGAGCCGGTGCAACACGTCGATAAGTTTCTCGATGTCGGCGAAGTGCAGGCCCGTGGTCGGCTCGTCGAGGACGTACAAGGTCCTGCCGCGCCCCGGCTTGCCCAGTTCGTACGCCAGCTTGATGCGCTGCGCCTCGCCGCCCGAAAGGGTGTTGCTCCCCTGGCCGAGCGTCAGGTAGTCGAGCCCGATCGCTTCGAGCAGACGTAGCGGTGTGGCGATCGTCGACACCCCGGCGAAGAACTGCGCCGCTTCCTCGACCGTCATGTCGAGCACCTCGGCCATCGTCTTGCCGTTCCAACGCACGGCCAGCGTCTCGTCGTTGTACCGCCGCCCGCCGCAGGCGTCGCAGGTGACGTAGACGTCGGGCAGAAAGCTCATCTCCATCTTGATCTTGCCCTGGCCGGCGCACATCTCGCACCGGCCGCCCTTCACGTTGAAGGAGAACCGTCCCGGCGTGAAGCCGCGCAGGCGCGCCTCCGGGGCCAGCGCGTACAGCTTGCGGATATCGTCGAAGAACCCGACGTACGATGCCGGGACCGAGCGTGGCGTGCGGCCGATCGGTGTCTGGTCGACCTCGACGACCCGCTCGAGCAGGGCCGCGCCGTCGATGCCTTTGTGCGCTCCGACGTGACCGCTCCAACTGCCGAGCCGGCGGCGCAGCCCTGCGTACAGGACGTCTCGTACCAGGGTCGACTTGCCCGATCCCGAGACCCCCGTAACGCAGGTCCAGGCGCCGACGGGAAACTCGACGTCGATGCGTTTGAGGTTGTGTTCGACGGCACCGCGAACGGTCAGGCGAGGCAGGCCGGCGACGTCCCGCAGCGGGCCGATGCGCGGCCGCCGGCGGCCGAGAAACTTGCCCGTCACCGATGCCGGCTGCCGGGCGAGACTGGCCGGCGGACCGAGGGCGACCAACTCGCCTCCGTGGGTGCCGCCGCGGGGGCCGAGATCGACCACCAGATCGGCGGCGGCAATCGTCGTCTCGTCGTGCTCGACGACGACCACGGTGTTGCCGTGATCCTTCAGGGTCTTCAGTGTCCCGAGCAGCATGTCGTTGTCGCGCGGGTGCAGTCCGACGGTCGGTTCGTCGAGGATGTAACAGACCCCACGCAGGTTCGACCCGAGTTGCGCGGCAAGGCGAATGCGTTGAGCTTCGCCGCCGGACAGCGTGTCGGCGCGCCGATCGAGAGTCAGGTACGCCAGCCCGACCTCGTCGAGAAAGCGCAGGCGCGGCAGGATCTCCTTCATCACGTTGCGGGCGATCTCGCCCTCGCGGCCGGAGAAGCGGCGCCGCGAGAGTTCGGCGAAGACGTCGCTGACCGACTGCCGCGTCAGTTCCCAGATGCCCTTGCCGTGTATCGAGACGGCGCGCGCCCGGGCGTTCAACCGCGAGCCGACGCACCCCGCACACGGGCGCTCGTCCGTGTACGGCTCGACCAGTGCGGGATCGACCTCGGCCGTCTCGAAGGCGCGTTGCAGCACGCCGAGCAGGCCGTCGCCGTTGCCGCTGCCGTGCAGCAGTCGCCGCCGCTGCGTATCGGTCAGCGCCGACAGCGGCTTCTTCCAGAGGCTGCGCTGGGTTGCCGCCAATCCCTTCACTGCGTCCCACAGCTCCGTTGCGAGGGGTTTCAAGACCGCGGCAAGAGCCTTGCCGAGCGGCTGCGCGGCATGGCCGACGAGGCGATCGACGTCGATGTGCGGTACGCTGCCGAGGCCGTCGCAGTCGGGGCATGCGCCCTGCCGGCTGTTGAACGAGAACAGCCGGGGATCGAGCGCCTCGTACCCGAGCCGGCAGGACGTGCAGTACAGCCGCTCGCTGTAGAGCCGGTCCCCGGCGGGGTTCGCCGCCTCGCTGGCGGCACCCGGGGCCGCGATAACGGCACCGTTGCCAAGCCGGAGCGCCGTGGCGATCATCTCCGGCAGCCGCTCGGAATCGCCGCGGGTGACGTCTATGGCGCCGACGAGGATGTCGATGTCGTGTTCCCGGTAACGCGCCAGCGCCGGCGGCGGATCGAGTTGCCTCACCACGCCGTCTATCCGTGCCCGGACGAACCCGAGCTTGCGCGCCGCCCTGAAAAGTTCGGTGTAGATGCCCTTGCGGCCGCGCACCGCCGGGGCGAACAAGGTTACCGTCTGACCGCGCAGCTCGCGTCGAATGCGCTCGACGATCTGCTCGCGGGTAAGAGCGCTCAACGGCCGGTTGCAGCCGGTGCAGTGTTGCACGCCGATCTTGGCGTAGAGGAGCCGCAGGTAGTGGTAGATCTCGGTTACCGTGGCCACCGTCGACTTCTTGCTGCCGCGGCTCAGGCGTTGCTCGATGGCGACCGTCGGTGGGACGCCGGCGACGCGATCCACGTTGGGGCGCGCCAGTACCTTGACGAACTGCCGGGCGTAGGCGGAGAGGCTGTCGAGGTAGCGGCGCTGCCCCTCCGTGTAGAGGATGTCGAAGGCGAGCGTGGACTTGCCCGAGCCGCTGAGCCCGGTGACGACGATGAATCGATCGCGGGGCAGGTCGAGCGTCAGGTCGCGCAGGTTGTGCTCCCTGGCCCCGACGATCTGCATGACCCCCCGCCCGTTCCCTGACGCCAGCGCATAGGGAGCGGGAGCCTCGGCGGCTGCGGCGAGTGTGTCGCCGTCCAGTGCGGCGCGCAGGTACCGGGCGGTGTGCGAGGTCGGGTGCGCCGCCACCTGTTCCGGCGGGCCGGCGACCACCACCATGCCGCCGCCGGTGCCGCCCTCGGGGCCCAGATCGACGACCCAGTCGGCGGCCTTCACTACTTCCATGTTGTGCTCGATGACGACCAGCGAATGGCCGCGATCCACCAGTCGCTGGAAGGCGCGCAGAAGCGTCTCGATGTCGCCGATGTGCAGGCCGATCGTGGGCTCGTCGAACAGAAAGAGCGTGTGCGACTGGGTTTCTCCCGCCATCGCCGCGGCGAGCTTCAGTCGCTGCGACTCGCCGCCTGAGAGCGTGTTGAGCGGCTGGCCGAGGGGCAGGTAGTCGAGACCGACGTCGGCGAGCGGTTGCAGGCGCGCGCGGACGGTCGGCTGATCCGCAAACCGGGTCAGCGCCTCGCGGACCGTGAGGCCGAGCACTTCGTGGATATTGCGGCCCTGGTAGACGACGTCGAGCACCTCGCTGCCGAATCGTTTGCCGTCGCATTCGGGACAGCGCACGTAGACGTCCGAGAGGAACTGCATCTCCACCTTTTCGAAGCCCTCGCCACGGCACGTCTCGCAGCGGCCCCCGGCCACGTTGAAGGAGAACGTTGCGGCGGTATAGCCGCGCAGGCGCGCCTGCGGGGTCTGGGCGAACAGCTCGCGGATGGCGTCGTAGGCCTTCAGGTACGAGGCGGGGTTGGCGCGCCGGGTGGTACCGATCGGGCTCTGATCGACGAGGACCGCGTCGGCGATACGACGCGCTCCCTCGATGTCGGCGCACGCCCCGGGGGTACCGTCGGGCCGGCCGAGTCGCTTGCGCAAACCGCGGTACAGCACGTCTTCGATCAGCGTCGACTTGCCCGAACCGGAGACCCCGGTGACGCAGACGAGGCGGGCCAGCGGGAAGCGCGCGGTGACGTTGCGCAGATTGTTCTCGGTGGCGTCCCGCACGATCAGCTCGAGCCCAGGGATCGGCGGACGCCGGTTGCGCGGGACGGCGATGCGCCGCCTGCCGGCGAGGTAGTCGCCGGTGATCGAGCCCTCGCGGCGCAGCAGTTCGGAGTAAGAGCCGGCGAACATCAGTTCGCCACCGGCCGCACCGGCCTGCGGCCCGAGATCGATCACGTGATCCGCCTCGCGGATGATTTCCGGCTCGTGCTCGACCACGACGACTGTGTTCTCCTTGGCCCTCAGGGTTTTGAGGATGTGTACGAGCCGCTGGCTGTCCCGCGGGTGTAGGCCGACCGACGGTTCGTCGAAAATGTAGAGTGTGTTGACGAGCGAAGAGCCTACCGCGGTCGTCAGGTCGACGCGGGCCAACTCGCCGCCGGAGAGGGTGCGCGACTGGCGGTCGAGCGTGAGGTAGTCGAGCCCGACATCGAGCAGGTAGCGCAGCCGGCCGCGGATCTCTCCGAGGATGAGATGGGCGATCCCCTCGTCGGCGGGGTCGAGGGACAGGCCCGCGAAGAAGGCGGCTGCCTCGCCGACGCTCATGCGCTGTACGGCGGCGATGTCGTGCCCGGCGATCTTGTAGAGCAGGGCCTCCGGCTTGAGCCGCCCACCGGCACACGCGGGGCAGGTTCGGTAGCCGCGGAAGCGCGACAGGAAGACGCGTACGTGCATGCGATACGTCTTCCCTTCGAGCCAGCGAAACCAGCCACGTACCCCGTGGTACTTGCCCTTGCCGTCGATCACGAGCCGGCGTTGCACCGCGGTCAACTCGGCGAAAGGGATGTCGGTCGGAATGCCTTTCTTCTTGCAGAAGTCGAGCAGTTGAGCGCGTTCCCATTCCGTGGCTTTGGTGCTCCAGGGCTTGATGGCGCCGTCGGCGAGCGTGCGGGACGGATCGGGCACGACCAGATCGAGATCGAGATCGATGATGCGCCCGAAGCCGCGACACGTGTCGCAGGCGCCCAGCGGGCTGTTGAAAGAAAACTGGTTGGCGGTCGCTGCCCGGTACGCGATCCGACAGCGCGGGCATTCGAGGCGCGTTACGTGAGGTTCGATGCGGTTACCGTCGTCCGGGTGGACCAGCAGCAAACGTCCCTTGCCGAAGCGCAGCGCCTGTTCCAGGGAGTCGGCAAGGCGGCCCTTCTGGTCGAGTCGCATCGTGAGGCGATCGACAACGACGATCGCCGGTGACGGCGGCGCCGCGGCGACGTCTTCCAGGGCGAGCGTCTCTCCGTCGAGGAGCAGACGGCGGAAACCGGCCGCGGCGAAGCCGGCGCGCGTTTCCTCCCAGGGGAGGTTGTCGGCGAGCGGCGCCTCGAAGGCGACGAGGACGCGCGTACCCTCGGGCCGCGTTAGAAGTCCTGCGCAGATGGAGTCGACCGTCGCCGGCCGCACCGGTTCGCCGCAGGTGCCGCAATGGAGCACGGCGATTTTCGCGTAGAGCAGTTTCAGGTGGTCGTGCAACTCGGTCATCGTCGCGACCGTGGAGCGCGAGGTCTTGACGGTGTTGCCCTGGCCGATCGCGATCGCCGGCAGGATGCCGTCGATATGCTCGACCTGGGGCTTGTCCATGCGGTCGAGGAATTGGCGCGTGTAAGCGGAGAAGCTCTCGACGTAGCGCCGCTGGCCCTCGGCGTAGAGAACATCGAAGGCGAGACTCGACTTGCCCGATCCCGAGGGGCCGGTCACGACGGTCAAGGCGTTCAGCGGTACGCGGACGTCGATGTTCTTGAGGTTGTTCTGCCGCGCCCCGGTGATCGTGATCCATGAATCCGACATTGCGTTCGCGTCCGAACCCTCAGCTATAGCGCACCGGACGTCTGGGGAAAGTGATGGGGGGGGCCACGATCCGGCGCTAACGGATGCTCGGCAGCCTGGGGCAAGGGGCAGCGAAAACCGCGTGGGTGGCCGTCCTGCA
>JAKLJW010000028.1 GCA_023150935.1 Candidatus Binatia bacterium
CACTGCACGCGACGGCGGGCACCGGGCCATTCTGCCGGATTGAGGCTGCCCCTCGTGCCCGCCGCGCGTGAGTTCCAGGCGTTCGCCAGCGACCGAGCGGCGTCGGGGTCGGTATCGGAATCGCTTTCGATGCGCGGCGAGACTCGATCCCGATGTCGATCGCGATCCCGATTCCGACCGGGTAACGACCCGCCGCCGACAGCTCTAAGAAGGTTACAGTCCCGAGCCTCTTCGGGGCTCAGGTCGGTCCGGCCGCCACCGCGGCCTCGAAGGCGTTCTCGGCACGCACGAAGCGGATTGCCCTGAACGCGAACGCCAGTATCGAGTCGCGGTAGGCGACTTCGGCGCTGCCGACCCGCCGCCCGTCTCTGAACACCGTCAGCGGGCAGGTCACGAGCGACGCGCGCAGTCTTGCCGGGTGGGCCGAGTAGACCTTCTCGCCGACGGCGCGCAGGTGGCCGTGCACGGGGTGGTCGAACTCCAGCTCGTAGCGCGGCCCGGTGAGCCGGATGGTTAGAACACCGCGCACCGGCACCTCGCGGCCGTCGAGAGAAGCGCGACCGCGGAACTCGCGCGGCGCCGAGAGCGACAACAGGCGCGTCGTGAAGGCGCGGATCGCGAACGCAAACGGCCGCGGCTCCGCATCGCCGTCGAGCCGCATCCAACCGCTCATCGTCTCTTCCAGCACAATGCCGAGCGCCATGGTCGCTCTCCTTCTAAACTGTGTACTCCAGTCCATCAATACGTTGCCGTATCTCGTTCGCCCCGAGTAGCGCCATCTTTTCGGCGGCGTATCGAGGGGCGGGACCACGAAGCCGCTCGCCAGGCTGGCCCCTCGATACGCCCCTGAGAAAACGGGGCTACTCGGGGCGAACGGAAAGCGTCGTACGGAACACGTCGTCGTAATTGTGCCCATCACTACTAAAGCGCCAGCCGGGCAGCCAGCAGGCGCGCCGCCCGGGTTGCCATCGCCATGATTGTCACCTGGGGATTCGCCCCCAGCGACGAAGGCACACTGGCGCCATCCATCACATACAAGCCGTCGACGTTCCATACCCGATGCTCGGGGTCGCACACACCACGCTCCGGAGTGGCCGCGATGCGGGCCGTGCCCAGCGGGTGATACGCGGAAATCAGAAACCGCCACGATCCCGGCTCGCTCCGCCAGAACCCCTCCAGCTCCGCCTCGTTGCGCACGACCGTACTCCCGGCCGGACCGGGCATGGCGACCTCGTGGGCGCCGGCGGCGAAATACATCCGCGCCAGCAGATCGATGCCGCGTTTGAAGAGGGCAAAATCCCTATCGTTCATCGAGTATGTGACCAGCGGCAGATCGCGGCGGAGGCCGCGGCGCACCCGCCCGCGCGCGGTGTCCTTGATCATGAAGCCGAAATACGCCGTCTGTCGATAGCGCTCGGCGAAACGCACGAAATCCTCCGCCTGAAAGGGGCTGAGCAAGCCGTGGCCCGCGAACGGGGGCGTGCCGCCCTCGAACATCAAGCCCTCGCTCTGCAGGTCGTGGACCCCAAAACCCTGCGGGATGCTCTGCCCGTGGTCGAACTCGCGATCGGGAAACCACGCCGTGACGACACCGGCCGGATGGATCGACAGATTGGCCCCCAGCCAGCGCGTGCGCACGCCGTTGTCGTGCAGGAAGCGCGGCGTCAGCAGCGTACCCGCGGCCACGACGGTTGCCCGCGCCCCGACACGAAGCTCGACTCTGCCGCCGCGAGCGTCGCGCCCGGTCGCGACAAGGCCGGTGACCGCCGTCCCGGCGCGCCGCAGCCGCTCGGCGCGCAAGCCGGTGTACAGGACGGCCCCGCTCTCCAGTGCACGCGGCACGAAACTGACATTGGTGGAGCGTTTCGCGTCGGTCGGACAACCCAACTGGCACACGCCCTGCCCGTCGCAGCCATCGGCATTGCGCAGCAGCGGGCGCGCATCTCTCAACCCGACACGTTCCGCGCCCGCGGCGATCAACGGACCGATCTGGCCAACATCGCGTGGGTCGGCGGGACCGACGCGAAGCACCTCCTCGACGAGCTCGAAGAAAGGCTGCATGTGCGCGGCGGTGAAATCCGACAGACCCTCGGCGCGCCAGTCCGCGAGGGTCGCCTCCGGGGTACGCAGGCAGGTGCCGGAGTTGATCGTGGTGGTACCGCCCACGGAGCGTCCGATCGGGAGCGGGATCAAACCTCGTCCGACGGCCACCGTAGCGCCCGCGGCGCGATAGAGTCTGGGAACCATCTCCGTGAGCTTACCGTTGAACGTGCGCCGATCGTGGTAGTCGCCCTCCTCGATCATCACGACGGCGAGTCCGCGCCCGGCCAGCTCGTACGCCGCAGCCGCACCGCCTGCGCCGGTGCCTATCACCGCAACGTCGCACTCGATGTCCTGCACCGGCTCCAGCTCCGCCGCGGCGACGATTCGGGCGCGCCAGCGCTCCGCCCCGACCGCAACCGCCGGGCACACGGCATCGCGAGCGCCCACACGCTCGAGATTACCAGCGTCCGTCAGGTATGCGGCCCGGAAGGGCAGCGCCAGCAGGCGTAACAGCGTCCCGGCGAGCGGGCGGCCGGAAAGCTGCCGCAGGAAGGCGCTGCGCTCGGCGCGCGAAGCCGAAGAGAACGAGCGGCCGTGGGTGGCCAGGTAGCGCAGTTCCAGCCACCAGAGCAGGCCCTGCACGTAACGCCGCCGCGTGGCCGCGTCGGCCGACATGGCGGCCGTTAACAGCGCGCCGACATCGGGAGCGGGCAGCCGGTCGCCGGCGGGGAAAGCCGCTTCGACAAAGCCGGCAGCGATCCGGTAGCTGTGTTCGGCGCCGGTCGTCATGCGCACATAGCGGTCCTCAACCCAACGTCACTCGACCCTCTCCACATCCACCCGCACCGCGCGGTCGGCCGGGATCGGTTGCCATGCCGTCGGCCGATACGTCAGATGCCCGTACCCGCCCGCGAATCCCAACCATTTCACATGCCCGGGCTCGATATCGGCCTGCCCGTACCACTTGCGGTGCATGAACGGCTCGAAGCCGTTGTAAACGATCACCTGGTTCGGCCGGCACGCCGGTGTGACCTTGGCCTGAATGATGCACTCGCCGACGTCGCTCACCAGCTTGACGTGATCGCCGTTGGCAACTCCGAGACTGGCGGCGTCAGCGTCGTTGATGAACACGAACGGCTCGCCACGGTGCGTGTTGAGCAGGTGGCGATTGGTCATATTCATCGAGTGAATGCTCCAGCGGTTGTGCCCGCTGGTCATCTGGAAGCGCCGCCCGCGCCCGCCGTGCGGCGGTGTCTCCTTGTGCGTCGGCAGCTCCTCGCCGGCTTCGAGGAACCACTCGTGGTCGATGTAGAACTGCGCGCGCCGGACCAGGGTTGCGTACGGCACTTTGTCCTCGGTGTGCCAGCGCAGGGGATTGTGCACCTCGTCCGGCTTGATGGTCGACGCCTGCGCCTCCCCGTGCCCCGCCAGTCCCCATCCGGTCCAGCGCACGTAGCCCTTCTCGCGCAGCGTAGCGAGCGTCGTGCCCTCAGGCAGGATGCCGTACACGGCATTGTCGCGGATGGCCTCGTCGTAGAACGTCTCTTCGTCGCTAACGGCGCCGTCGAGGGTCGCCCGCGACACCATGCCGACGAGTGAGCGCGTCGTGCCCTTACGGTCCGTGAAGTCCTTCAGGCCGCGAGCCGCCGCGCGCCGCTCCAGCGCGGCGAGGATCATGAGACCGATATCGAGCTCGTTGCGGGCCTCGCCGGGGGGCGGCACCGCGCGGTCCGTAAGCACCCAGTTCAGGTGGTGCACCGACGGCATGCTCTGGTTGATCTTCTCGTAGTGCTGCGCCGCCGGCAGGATAATGTCCGAATACATGCCCGTGGTGTTCAATCGCCAATCCACCGACACGATCATCTTCAGCTTCGGCCACAGAGTTTCGAGCAGGAGCTTCTGACCGCCGCGCTGCCGGCGCAGCATGTTGCCGCCGGACTCGAACAGGACGCGCGGCTCGACCTCCCGGTACGCCTGCGAACAGTGGGCGCCGAACCATCCCTTCTCGATCGCCTCGTTTATGTACTCGTCGAAACTGCGCTTCATCGACGGGTCCTGGTTGTCGGGATTGTTCCAGCGTTCCTTGTAGCCGTACTGATAGTACCAGAGGAACGCCGGCGGGATCATCGCGCCGAAGCCGCCGAGTTCCGGGTTCATCGCCGAAGCGAGGTTGGCGGTCATCTCCAGGGTCCGGGTCGGATCGTCCAGGTTCAACAGGCGACGCATCAACGTCCGCATCTGATGCGCTGCGCGCGCCGCCTCCTGGCCGGGGACGCCCTTTTCCGACATGAACACCATCCCGTCCCAACCGCCGGCAGCCCACGATCGCGTCCCGGTACCCTTCTTTCCCCAGTTACCGGTGAGCGCCAGCAGCAGCGCCATCGAACGTTCCATCAGGTCGCCGTGATAGTACTTACCCGAGTTCCAACCGATGAAGATCTTCGTCTTGCGCGTCGCCACCTTGCGGGCGAGCGAACGGATAGCGTCGGGATGCAACCCGCATATCTCGCCGGCCTTCTCCGGCGTGTACGCCTCGAGGCGCCGGCACAGCCGCGCGAACACCGGCTCGACCTCGACCGTGCGGCCGTCGGCGAGCATCACGCTGTACGTTCCTTCGAGTGCCGGCTCGACTCCGACGGCGGCCAGCGAGTGCCGCGGCGCCGGCGTGATCACGCCGCAGCGGGCATCGGCCCAGAAGAACTGATCGTCGCGGTCGTCGGCGGCGAGATCCGAACCGCGCAAGAAGCGGCCGGTGTCCTTGCGCACCAGCAGCGGCAGGTCGGTCTGCTCCTGCACGAACTGCCGGTTGTGCAGCCCGGCGTCTATAATCACCTTGCACATTGCCAGCGCCAGGGCGGCATCGGTTCCGATCCGCACTGGCAGATGGTAGTCGGCGTGAATGGCCGACGGGCTGTAGTCCGGGGCGATGGTGACCACCTCGCCGCCGTTGTAACGCGACTCGGCGATATAGTGGTACCAGTGGATGTTGGTGTACACGGGATTGGCGTGCCAGATGAGCGTCAGCTCGGCGAGAAACCAATCGTCCATCGACGACGTGGGATTGAAAAGCCCGAAGGTCAGATGGAAGCCGGGGCTAAAGTCCTGGAACTCGGCGTTGCCGTCGGTGGTGGGGGTGCCGAGCGCGTCGCTGAACATGCGCGCCGGGCTGGCGGCGAACTCGGGCGTCATGAGGGTGACGATCGACTCGGGGCCCTGGTCCTGCACCGCGTCGAGCATGGCGTCGGCGATCTCGTCGAGCGCCGCGTCCCACGAGATCGGTTTGAACTTGCCCTCGCCGCGTTTGCCGATCCGCTTGAGCGGCTGTGTGATGCGGTCGGGCCCGTCGAGCAGATCGCTCCAGCAGGCGCCCTTCTGGCAACCCATGGGATTCATGTCGGGCACGCCCGCCTCGACGGGGGTCATGACGCCGGCTTGCTCCTCACGAACGACCTTGCCGTCTTTGCTGTAGACGCGCCACGGGCAACCGCCGGGATAGCAGTCAACCGAGTGGCTGCCCCAGGTCACGCGATCCCACTTCCATTTCGCTCGATAGGCGTCGGCCCACTTTCCCGCGATCGATGTCATGACGAGTCTCCCTTTGCGGCTCACTTCCAGACGATGTCGGCCGGGTCGCGGGTCAGTTGCCCGAAGGCGTCCGTCCAGCGATACAGAATAAGCGCGTCCATCACCTCGGACCCCTGTCCGCGGCGTTTCTTCTCGAGTTCGGTGCGCAAGACGTCGAGTGCGCCGTGCACCGCGCCGCCGAAGAGCTTCTCGAGATAGTCGGGGGGGATGCGCTGACCGCTCTCGTCGACGCTGCCGTCGTCGCGCAGCGGCGCCGGCGCCAGCGGCGGCACGTAATAGACGTTCGGGTGGGTACCGAATTCCGGGTGCAACGGTAAGGCCACTTTCCACTTCTGCACCAGCTTGTGGACGATGCTGCCCTCGTCATCGAGGAAGCCGGTGAAGGCCGCCCGTCCCGGGCACTGGCGCACGCAAGCGGGGGCGACGCCCTGCTCGATGCGCGGGAAGCAGCCGATGCAGTGCTGGCTGACGTTACGCAACTTGTTGAAGTAGATCTTCTTGTAGGGGCAGGCGCGCCGGCACAGTTGCGCACCCTTGCACTTGTCCTCGTCACGCAGGACGAGGCCGGTATCGGCGTGCTTGAAGAGCGCGTCGTTCGGACAGGCCTCCAAACAGGCGGGTTGGGTGCAATGGTTGCAGAGGCGGGGCAGGTAGAAGAAGTACGCGTTGGGGAAGCTACCGCCGCCTTCGTCTTCGTCCCAGTTCATGCCCCAACTGGCGCTGCCCGAGGTCTTCTGCAGGTGGACGTCGCGTCCGCGGCCGCCGCGCAGCACTTCGTCGTAGTTGAAGTTCCAGCCGCCGCCCGTTTCCTCCTCCGTGGCCAGATGTCCGAGCTGCAGCTTACCGCCGGCATCGTAGCCACCGCCCATCGTCTCCCAGTCGCGCGGCGTGCCGCGCCCGGGCTGGGTGTTGACGGTCATCCACCACATCTGTTCGGTTCCCGGATCGTCTCCGGGCCACAGCACCTTGCAGGCGACCGAGCAGGTCTGGCACCCGATGCACTTGTTCAGATCGAAAGCCCAGGCCAGTTGGCGCTTGGACGGCACGACCGTTCCCATGACTCCACTCCTTCCGTCTTCCAGGTCCTTACGGTCGCGCAGACCGCGGTGGTCTTGTGTACCTGACGCGACGCACCATGCCGATGTTCTCCGTCAGCGACGCGACTGACTGCCGTCATGCGAGCCGACTTTCCGACTGCCGGCGGCGGCCGCACCCGTCAGTGGCCCCCCTCGCCAGAGAGCTCGCGCGCCAGTTCGGCCACGACCGCCTTGGCGTCTCCGAAGAGCATGAAACTCTTGTCCAGAAAGTACAGCTCGTTGTCGATGCCGGCGAAGCCTGGATTCTTCGACCGCTTGATGGCGTAAACCGCCCGTGCCTTGTCGGCGTCAATGATCGGCATGCCGTAGATCGGGCTGCCCTTGTCGGTACGGGCGGCGGGGTTGACGACGTCGTTGGCGCCGATGATCAGCGCCACGTCGCAGCGCGGCATGTCGCCGTTGATTTCGTCCATCTCGACGAGATCGTCGTAAGGGATTTCCGCCTCGGCAAGCAGGACGTTCATGTGTCCGGGCATCCGTCCGGCAACCGGGTGGATGGCGAACTTCACGGTGACGCCGCGCTTCTTCAAGTGGTCGTACAGTTCGCGCACCTTGTGTTGGGCCTGGGCGACCGCCATGCCGTAGCCCGGCACGATGACCACCAGGTCGGCCTGGGCGAGAACCTGGGCGGCGCTCTCGACCGTGTCGGCTTTGTAGGTCTTCTCCTCCCCGACCACCGCGGTACGCTGCGCCTGACCGAAGGCGCCGAAGAGCACGTTGGTGAAGGAGCGGTTCATCGCCCGGCACATGATGATGGACAGGATCAGACCGGAGGAGCCGTCGAGGGCGCCGGCGGTGATCAGCAGTTTGTTGTCGAGCACGAAGCCCATCGCGACCGCCGACAGCCCGGCGTAGGAGTTAAGGATCGAGATGACGGTGGGCATGTCGGCGCCGCCGATCGGGATAATCAGGAGCACGCCGAAGGCGAGCGAAAGGACGATGATCAGGCCGAAAGCGGTCGGCGCCCAACTCGCCAGCGGATTGATCACCAGCGCCAGGCCGAGCAACACCGCCGCCGCCAGCAGACCGATATTGACGATGTTCTGGCCCGGGTACGTCACCGGACGCTGCGGGATCCATTTCACCTCCTGCAGCTTGCCGGCAGCCATGAGCGACCCGGTGAAGGTAAGGAAGCCGAGCAGGATCTCGGCAACCAGCGCGACAACGATGAACGGCGAGAGCGCCGCGGCGTTGCCCTGCCCGTACCAGAGAAAGAACTTCCCCGTGCCGACGAGACCGGCGGCCATGCCGCCGAAGGCGTGCGAAAGCGCCGTCCGCTGCGGCACCGCGGTCAATGGGACCTGCGCCAGGGGGTAGCCGACGGCGGCGCCGACCACGAAGGCGCCAAGGATCCACCAGTAATGAGTGCCGCCCGTAACCAGGGTGCCGGCCAGCGTCCCGGCCACGGCCAGAATCATCGCCCCCACCCCGGCAAACACGCCTCTGCGGGCGGTCTCGGGGCTGCTCATCCACCTGAGCGACATGATGAACAGCCCGGTGGAGACGAGGTAGAGAAGCTGCACGAAGTCGCGCGCGTCCATCTACTTCGTCCCCTCGCGCTTCTTGAACATCTTCAGCATGCGGTCGGTGATGAGAAACCCGCTGACGATGTTCGTGGTCGAGCAGAAGATCGCGACGAGCCCGAGCACCGTGACGAAGAAGGGAGAATCGGCCCCCGCCGAGACGATGATCGCACCGACGACGGCAATGGCACTGATGGCGTTGGTGAGGCTCATCAGCGGGGTATGAAGCAAGCGGGAAACCCGCTGAATGACCATGAGACCGATGAAGGTCGCGAGCATGAAGACGAAGAGCATTGACATGAAGTCGAGCGAGCCATGCGCTCCCGAACCGCTCTCGGTGGCGGCCACCGCGGCCGCTACAATACTTTCCGCGCCGTGCATCTCTCCTCCGTTGTCTATCGGGCAAACCCCTGCATCGCGTCCCTCAACAATCCAATCACCGCCATTTCATTCCGAAGGCCGGCAAGCTCGGCCCCCGCAGCCTTCTTCTTCACCTTGTCCGGTGGTGTCGGTCAAGTGGTGCCGGCGCGAAAGGTTGGCGCCGGCGCATGCCCGCTGAGCGGCGGGCGCGCCTACCCTGCCCTCCCTCAACCGCCGATAGCGGTCATCGGGCGGCAGGGCTGGTATTGATCGCGGAAGGCGTGCTCCCACGGTTTGTTGCGGAGGGCAAGCTGGAACACGCGCCGTAGCGCATCGTCGCTGCCGGTGTCCGCCAGCGCCTCGCGCAGACTCACCTCGGCGTGATGACCGAGGCACGGCCGCAGGCGACCGTCGGACGTGAGACGCATCTTGTTGCACGTGTCGCAGAAGTGCTGCGCGGTCATCGCGCCGATGAATCCCACTACCGCGCCGCTTTCGGCCAACCGATAGTACTTCGCCGGCCCGTGCCCGAAGCGCGCGTTCGGCAGCGGCACCAGCTCCTCTCGCTGCCGCAACCGCTCCATCACTTCGCCGATCGACAGGAAGCTCTCCGGCGCCAGCACGTCGCGCGAACTCAACGGCATCAACTCGATCAGCCGCAGCGGCACCCCGAGCGACGACGCATACCGAATCAACGGCCAGATCTCCTCGTCGTTGATCCCCCGCATCAACACCGCATTCAGCTTGACGAACTCGAAGCCCGCCGCCACCGCCGCCCGAACGCCCTCCAGCACCGGGGCGACCGGCCCCCCGGTCACGCGCCGGTACACTTCCGGCCTGAGCGCATCGAGGCTGATGTTCACCGTGCGCACACCGGCCGCACGCAGCGACTCGGCCAGCGCCGCCAGCTTGAGACCGTTGGTGGACACGCCGAAGCATTCGACGCCCGGGGTAGTGGCAATCTCCCGCGCCAGCTCCACCAGGCCGCGTCGCAGCAACGGCTCCCCGCCGGTCAGACGGAACTTCCGAAACCCCAGCGACGCCGCCACGCGCACGATGCGCAGCAGGGACTGGTCCGAGAGCGCTTCCGCACCCCCCTTCCAGCCGCCGTACTGGCGGGGCCGGCAGTACAGGCAACGTTCGTCGCAGCGATCGGTGATCGAAATGCGCAGGTAGTCGATCTGCCGCCCGAAAGATTGCAGCACAAAGGGCGCGGCGGAATGCGCCGGCATCCCTCCGGCCGGGGACTCACCCTCGGAGCGCCGCTCCGATCGGCTCCGCTCTTCGACGTCGAGGCTCATGCGAGTTCCCTGCCCTGCCTACGCCGCGCGATGACCTAGCGCAAGCCGGTCCGGCTCGATGTCGACCGGCACCGCCCGCGGCACGTGCACGGGCCCGGCAATGAACACGCGATATCGCAAGTGTCCATAATCGCCGGTGAAATGCAGCCCCTTGTACGGGGTCGAAACCACTTCCATGTTCCCGCGCCAGTCCGGGAACTGATAAGGCTCCCAGGCGTGGTAGATGATCGCCGCGCCCTTGCCCACGCCCGGGGACACTTTGGCATGGACCCGAAAGCTGCCGTGGTCGTTCCACACCCGCACCGCGTCGCCGTCGCGAATGCCGCGTGCCCGCGCATCTTCCTCGGACATCCACACGATCGGGCCGCCGCGCTGCAGGCGCATCAGCACCGGAAGGGCACGATAGGTGGCGTGAATGCTCCAGCGCGTGTGCCCCCCGGTGAGACGAATCGGGTGTATCCCGCCCGGATTCGGCAACGGTTTCCAGCGCGGCAAGCGCTCGTCCCCTTCGATGAACCACGGATGGTCGAGAAAGAACTGTTGCCGTCCGGTCAGCGTCGGCCACGCAACCTTGCCCTCGACGTGAAGCCGCGACGGCGTGATAGTCCCGCCCGGCTCGACCTCGCTGCCGATACCGCTGGTCACGCCCCAGCCGCCGACCGTCGCGATCGGCACCGCGCCGCGCCGCCGCGCCTCCTCCCACCCGATCCCGCCGGTCACCGGCGAGTCGCGCAAGACTTTGTCGATCACCGCCGCGTCGTCTCCGGGCCCGTAGCGCCCATCCTGACTGAACTCGTCTTCGATACTGGCAACGGCACCGCCGACCCCGCGAGCGCGGGCGCGCCGCTGAATCTCGCTCGCCAGCAGCGAACAAATCTCCCACTCGGGTTTCGACTCGCCGAGCGGCGCCACTGCCTGGTCGCCGACGACGACGTAGGGAACGAGGCCCACCGAGTACTTGATACCGCGCTTCTCGTAGTACCCGGCCGCCGGCAAGACGAGGTCCGACTTCATGGCAGTGGTCGACAGGCGGAAGTCGATAGTCACCACCATATCGAGCTTCGGCCAGAGCACGCGTTCGACGATCTGCGGCAACGGCCAGCGGCGCAGCGGGTTGACCCCGGCGGTCACCAGCACCCGCGGGCGCTGGTCGGGGGCCGGGCGCGGCGTCATCCAACCCTTTTCGAGCGCCGCGCGGAGGTAGTCCCGCTCGGGCCGCGGCAGGGCGGGATCGACCGCATCCGCGTCCATCGGCGCATCGAGTCCGCCGTGCACGTGCAGAAACAGGTGCGACGGCGTCCACGGCAACGTTTCGACCGACGCCGCCGCGATCGCGCTCTCCATGTCGCGTGGCGGCGGAGTGTAGAAACGCAGAATCTGCCGTTGCAACCAGTTAGGTCCACTGCCGGGGATGAGCTCGTCGCCCCCGTGGAACGGCAACCACGAGGCGAAGCGCACTCCGGACCCCGGCCGGCCCTGCTGGCCGCGCAACGCCGAGAGCAGGATCAGAGAGCGTTGCAGCAGATCCGCGTGGTGCGTCTTGTTCGACCCCCAGGTGGCGTAGATCAGGATACGCGGCGACCGGCACAGACGCTCCGCAAGCCGCGCCTGCGCCCCCGGAGCGACACCCGTGATGCGATGGACATGCTCGGGCGTATACTCGGCCAGACGGGTTCGCAGCAGCGCCAGCACGGGAACGACCGCCACCGTGCCGTTAACGGTCTCCACCTGCCATCGTCCCGCCAGTGCCGGGCGGATTGCGCCGAGGTCGAGAGAGCCGCTCCACTGCCCCATCGTGCCGGGGGCCTGCGCAAGCTCGTTGGCAGCTTCGTCCCAGACGTAGAACCGGTCGCCACGGCCGCCGGCTTCGACGTCCGCTTCGCGCAGGAACTGCCCGGTATCCTCGCGGACCAGAAACGGCAGATCGGTCTGTTCGCGCACGTACTCGGCATCGATCGCCTCGCGCGCCAGGATTTCGCGCGCCAGGCCGAGGGCGAGCGCCGCGTCGGAGCCCTGGCGAGGATTGACCCAGAGCGAGGCGTGAATGGCGCTCGGCGAATAGTCAGGCGTGATGGTGACGATCTTGGCGCCGCGGTAACGGGCTTCGGTCAGGAAGTGAGCCTCGGGAATACGCGTCGACATCGGGTTGCAGTGCCAGTTGAGGATCGTGTCCGCACGCACCCAATCGTCGGCGCTACCGTCGACGAAGGTGGTACCCCAGGTCTGAAAGGCGCCCATGGCGAGGTCGCCGGTGCCGCCGAAGCCGTCGAGCAGGGTGCCGCCAAGCAGGGTGAACAGCCGCATTTCGCCGATCGAGCCCGGCGCCACGTCGACGTTGGAGGTGCCGTTGTCGTAGATGACCGTCTCGGGCGCACCGGCAGCCGACGCATCGACGATCGCGTCGGCCACCCGCGCCAGCGCGTCGTCCCAAGAGATGCGACGCCACTTGCCGGATCCGCGGGCGCCGACGCGTTCGAGCGGGTAAGTGACCCGATCCGGCGACACCATCAGGTCCGAATAGCACGCGCCCTTCTGGCAACCGCGCGGGCCGAAGTCCGGCCGCCCAGCCGCGTCACGCTCGTAAACGTCGCTCTGCTCCTCGCGCCAGACGACGCCGTCCTTGACGTAGATGTCCCAGGCACAGGCGGCGAAGCAGTTGGCGCGCAGGTGTGTGCCGCGCACGACGCGGTCCCAGCGCCAGGCGTTGCGCCAGACGTCGCCGGGGTCCCTGTATTCCGGCGACGCCGCCCGCGCCGCCGCGGCATCCCCGAACGCGCCGGTCGGAAACGCCAGTGCGCGCAGGCCGAGCATGGCACCGCCGGCGGCGCCGGCGACGAGGAACTGTCGGCGGCTGAGCGGCGCCATCATGCGGCGGCGCCGGCGCCCGGCGCCCAGCGCGCGATATCCACCCGCGTATCGCGATCGACCTGATTGGGTTCGAAATGCGCGTAGCCCCAGCGCAGATGCCCATAGTCGCCGACGAGTTGCGGGATCTTGAATGGACTCGGAGCGAGATGCTGGTGGGTCTTGCCGGTGAGGAACTGGTAAGGCTCCCAGGCATGGTAGATGTGCACCTGACCCGGCTGGATCGACCCGGACAGGCGGGCGCGCGCAACGAACTCGGCGAGATCGTTCCATACCCGCACGTAGCCGTTCTCTTCGATACCGCGGCGGCGGGCGTCCCCGGGATTGATGTAGACCAGCGGCTCGCCGCGCTGCAGGCGTAGCATCAGTCCCTGGTCGCGCCACATGGCGTGCACGCTCCACCGGGCATGGGCGCCGGTCAGCGTAAAGGGATGGTTGCCGCCGGCGGCCGGGGGCGCCTTGAAGGTCGGCAGCTCCTCGCCGACCTTCTTGAACCACGGATGATCGATGTAGAACTGCTGCCGCCCGGTGAGCGTCGGGTACGGTTCCTTCTTCTCCACCATGTTCCGCAGCGGCACCACCGGCTCGGTCAGCGAGTACTCCGAATAGATACCCGCCGTGCCGCCGGGCTGTCCCAGCGAGCGAATTCGCACGGCACCACCGTCGCGCCGCAGGTCGGCGAGCGTCACGCCCTTCGACGGCGCCGACACGCTGAGGATGAACTCGGTGACCGCCTCCTGCGCGTCCACGCCGTAGCGGCCGTAGTCCGTGAAGCGCTCGCCGAGATCGCTCAGGCCGCACGACTGGCCGCGGAACCCGCGGGTCTCGCCGACGTTGCGCTCGCGGGCCGTCTGGCCGACGCGTTCGGCGAGGCGCGCGAAGATCTCCCACTCCGGCTTCGCTTCCGCCGCCGGGGCTGCCGCGCGGTCGCCGAGGGTGACGTAGGGAACGAACGAAGCGATGTACTTGATGCCGACTTTTTCGTACCAGGCCGCGGCGGGGAGCAGAATGTCGGCATGGCGTCCGGTCTCGTTGATGCGGAAGTTGACGTCCACGATCAACTTGGCCTGCGCGAACAGCGTACTGGCTATGCGATCGCCCATGCGCGAGTGGCGCAGGACGTTGCCGAACATACAGAAGATGACCTCCGGCGGCGGCGAGCCGGGGGCGGGAGCCATCGGAAAGTGGCCCCTGGCAAGCGCCTCGGCAAGGTACGGTCCGGCGCCTTCGGGCAGCGCGGGGTCGCCGTACGCCGGGTGCGTCTCCATTTCGCCAAGCCCGCCGTGCACGGCGTGGAACAGGGTACTCGGCACGTACATCGACTCGAACTGGTGGCGCATGCCCGCCGGATCCCACCACGCGCGGGCGGCGGTAAGCGCCAGGTGGGGCAACGACAGGCGGTCCTGCATCGCCACCAGCCCCATCCCTTCGAGGGCGATAAAGGCGCCCGGCCGCCACCCGCCACCGGCTCGTCCGAGGTTGCCGGTAAGCGACGCGAGCAGAATCTGCGCGCGCTGCACCAGATCGGAGTGGAGGTTCTTGCAATTGCCCCACTGCGAGATGATGAGGGCCGAGCGGGCGCCGGCAAACTCGCGCGCAAAGCGACGAATCGTCGCGGCCGTGACGCCGGTGGTCACCGCAACGTCCTCGGGGCGCATGCCGGCGAGGCCGGCGCGCAGTCGGTCGAACACGGTCTGCACCGGGACTGTGGAGCCGTCGGCGAGCGTCGCTTTCGCGTTCACCGACAACGCCACCTGCACACCCTCCGGCTGGCGCAGCGTACGCTCCGCGCTCCCCATGCAGCCGGTGGCGAGACGAGGGGCGCCGGCCGCCTCGTCCCAAATGTAGAACTGCTCCTTGCTGCCGCCGTCGACGACATCCGACTCGCGCAGGAAGTTGCCGGTGTCGGTGCGCAACAGGAACGGTAGATCGCTCTGCTCGCGCACGTAGTCGGCGTCGAAAAGTTTCTCCTCGATAATGACCTGACAGGCCGCAAGCGCGATGGCGGCATCGGTGCCGGGCCGCACCGGCAGCCAGAGGTCCGCGTGAACGACGCTCGGGTTGTAGTCGGGAGAAATCGCCACCACGCGCGCTCCCCGGTATCGCGCCTCGTTGAGAAAGTGCGCGTCGGGAATACGCGCCACGGCCGGGTTGAACGCCCACAGGACCAGGTAGTCGGAGCGGAACCAGTCGTCCGACGTGCCGTCGGTGTGCGGCGTGCCCAGCGTGATGGTGCCGCCGACCGGCAGGTCGCCGATCTGCGCCATGGAGTCGGTGACCGGAGCGCCGATCTGGCGGAAGAACCGCATGCCGGCGACCGTGTTGGCGCCGAAGTCGACGTTGGGGCCCAGCTCGAGCACGACTCCCTCGCCGCCGCGGCGCTGCAGCGTGTCGACGAGCTGCGTGGAGATCTGCGTCAGCGCTTCGTCCCACGAGATGCGCTTCCAGCGTCCCTCGCCGCGCGCACCGACGCGCATCATCGGATAGCGCAGGCGCGAGGCGCTCTGGATCATGTCGCTGCACGAAGCGCCCTTCTGACAGCCGCGGGGATTGAAATCGGGCACCTGCGCGTTGGACGCCGCATAGGGCGAGGACTGCTCCTCGCGCCACACCAGTCCGTCGCGCACGAAGAGGTTCCACGCGCAGGAAGAGGTACAGTTGACGTTGGTGTGCGTGCCGCGCACCACCGCGTCCCAGCGCCACTTCGTGCGGTAGACGTCGCGGAAATCCCGGTAGGTCGGCAACGCCGCGGCGGTCGCGGCGCCGGCGGCCGGCGCTTGCGCCCAGGCGAGGTGGCGGAGCTGCAAGCTAACGCCGAGGCCGATACCCGCGGCGATAAAACCGCGCCGGGAAACAACGGGATCACGCATGCTGGCATCCTCCGCGCGCCGCCACCCGGAGCGGCCTCGCCCGCGCAACTAACCGTCGCTGCGCACAGGGCGCGACGTCGCGGCTGCGGACCGTCTCCGGGGGCTGGCGCATCGGTCACCTGCTCATCGGCCGAGCTCGATCAGCTCGTAGCCGAGAAAGCGCTCGGTCTGCTCGACGAGCGTCTGGAAGAAGCGCATCGGCTTCTGCTTGATCAGCCGCGCGCGGAGCTGCGGCACCCACTTGCCCGGATGCCGTTCGATGAAGTCGCGGGCGGCGCGGCGCCACGGACCCGGGTCGGCGCCTTGCCCGGAGGCCTCCGCCTCACGGTGAGCGAGGAAATGCAGGAACTCGAGCTGCGTGGCGAGATGGTCGGGCAGCTCGCGCGGCGATTCCGCGAGGGTGAGGCCGAAGTGATTGTAGAAACGCACGCACTCTTCCATGGTCTTCATGCGTGCCGAACCGTAGAGCCCGCCACACAACGGGCACGGCGGGCCACCTGCACCGACGTCGAAGAGCCGCGTGTACTCGACGGCGAGGTCGTCGTCCCCGGCGCCCGCGTCGGCCAAACCGCTCCAGTCGGCGCTCGCCATCTCCGGGTGAATTCCCACCAGCGCGTCCTGCATGGCGCGGGCCATGAGGCCGCCGCGGACCACCTCCACGAACTCGCGATCGGGATAGTCGAACGCGCGCACGACGAGCAGGTAGGCGCGGCTGCGCGCGCCGGCCCGCTGGGTTGGCGGGGAGGCGCCGGTCGTGTCCGTTCCCGCTTCGGTCACATCCGCCTCCTCATGCCACCCTCTCCAGGTCGACGGTGCCGCCGCGCGGATGATGGCTCGGCGCGCCGTAGATGACCCGGTAGTGGAGCTGGTCGTAATCGCCGGCGAGATGCAGCGGTTTCCACGGTGCGGGCACCGGCTCGCCCTGCCCCTTCCAATCCTTGTGCTGGTACGGCTCCCAGGCGTGGTAGACGAGGAGCTGCCCCGGCTGGACGCCGCGGGTCAGCTTGGCCACCGCCTGGAACTCGCCGTTGTCGTTCCACACGCGTACCCGATCGCCGTCGGCGATACCGCGCGCGCTGGCGTCGCGCGGCGAGACGAACACCGCCGGCTCGCCCCGTTGCAGTCGCAGCATCAACGGCGAGTCGCGCCAGGTGGCGTGAATCGACCAGCGCGTATGCCCGCCGGTGAGGCGCAGCGGGTAGTTGCCGCCGGCCGCGGGCGCTTCCTTGTGTACGGGCAGAGCTTCGCCGGCCTCGAGGTACCACGGGTGATCGAGGAGGAACTGCTGGCGTCCGGTGAGCGTCGGCCACACCTCTTTCTTCTCGATGAAGCGCGCATGCGGATACAGAGTACGCTTCGGATCGAAGTCGGTGGCCACGGCGTAGAGCACGTTCGGGCCGCCGTCCTGTTCGACGATCGGGAGCATGCCGCGCTCGAGCATCTCGGCCCAGCCTTTGTTGCCGGTGACCGGCGTGTTGCGCAGAATGAAGTCGAGCGCCGCTTTGGGGTCCTTCTCGTTGAACTTGCCGCCGTCGCTCCAGCCGTCGTAGATGCTGGAAAGATCGACCTCCCCGCCCATGACATCCTTGACGGTCGACACGCCCCGGGCCTGCGCGCGCTCCTGAATCTTGCGCGCAAGGAGGCCGAAGATCTCCCACTCGGGCTTCGACTCGCCGAGCGGATCGACCGCCTTTTCGCAGGCGAGCAAGAACGGCAGATAGGCCTGCGAATACTTCAGGGAGTCGCGCTCGTAGTACCCGGAGGCCGGCAGGATGACGTCGGCGTACAGGCCCGAGGTGCCGAACTTGAAATTGACGTCGACCACCATCTTGAGCTTGGGCCAGAGGTGCGCCCGGGCGATCTGCGGTGACGGCCAGCGGCGCAGCGGATTGGGTCCCGTGAACAAGAAGACGCGCGGTTCGGTGCCGGGAAGCGGGCGGACCTGGATCCAGTCCTTCTCGAGTGCCTCCTTCATGTACGCCGCGGTCGGGCGCGGCAGGGCGGGGTCGGTCCACTCGGCCTTGTCCCAGATCGTGTTGTAACCGGCGTGCGTATAAAGGAACGGCATCAAAGGAACGTCGCCGCGTTTGCGCGTCGTTTCGATCAGCAGCGACTCCATGTCGCGCCATCCCCAGCGCCCGAGCGCCATCATGACCATGGCGCGGGCCTTCTGCAGGATAGGCAGGGAGTCCATCCCTCCGGCCAGCATGTCGAAGCCCTTGACCGGCCACCAGGAGGCGACCCGCAGGCCGCCGCCCGACTTCCCCTGATTGCCGGTCAGCGCCATGAGCAGAATCTGCGAGCGCTGGAACAGGTCGCTGTGGAAGTGTTTGCAGGCGCCCCATGACGAATAGATCATCGCCCGCGGCGCCGCGGCCAGATCGCGGGCGGTCTTGCGAATCGTCCCGGCACCGACACCGGTGATCTTAGCCGCCTGCTCGGCCGTGTAGTTTGCGTCGAGATGCTCGCGGAGATGCACCAGCAGCGGACGCACCGTCACCGCGCCGCCGTCCGCCAGCTTGACCGTCCAGCGCCCGCTGAGCGCCGGCCGCACGCTGCCGAGGGCGATGCTGCGGCTGCCCTCGCCGCGGCACCCGGGCACGGGTGCGAGAGCGTCGGCCGTCTCGTCCCAGAAATAGAGCAGCGCATCGCTGCCGCCGCGCTGCACGTCGACTCCGCGCAGATAACGACCGTTGTCCTCGCGCACGAGGATCGGCAGGTCGGTCTGCTCGCGTACGTAGTCGGCATCGAAGAGGTTCTCGGCAATGATGACCTGCGCCATACCCAGCGCGAGGGCCGCATCGGTTGCGACGCGCGGATTCAGCCACGTATCCGCGTGAATAGCGGTGGCATTATAGTCGGGCGCCACCACCACCAGGCGCGCACCGCGGTAGCGCGCTTCGTGCATGAAGTGCACTTCCGGCATTCGCGTGTAGGCGGGATTGCCCACCCAGACGATGATGTAATCCGACTTGAACCAGTCGCTCGAGGTGCCCTCGACGTTGTACATGCCCCAGGTCTGCACGGCGCCGTACGGCATGTCGCCGACCCCGCCCCAGGAGTCGATCACGGTCGAGTTCAACTGGCGAAACAGCCGCATCTCCGCGGCGGTGTCGGCGCCGAAGTCGATGTTCGTCGTGCCGTGGTCGTAGACGATTGCGCCGGTGTTCTGCTCGACCGCGGCATCGATCATCGCGTCGGCGACGGTCTGCAGCGCCTCGTCCCAGGGGACACGCTTCCACTGGCCCGAGCCGCGCTCGCCGACGCGCTTGAGCGGATGCGTCACGCGCGACGGTTCGTACATCAGGTGCGTGTAGCACGCCCCTTTCTGGCAGCCGCGCGGATTGAAGTCGGGCACCCCGGGCTCGGTCTGCGCGTAGATCGCGTTCTGCTCCTCGCGCCACGCCACTCCATCTTTCACGAACACGTTCCACGAACACGCCGAGATGCAATTGGAGCGCGCGTGCGAGGTACGAGCGATCTTGTCCCAGCGCCACTTCTCGGCATACACGTCGCGCCAGTCCTTGTAGGCGGGCGGCGAACCGACCAGCGGGGCGGTAAGCGGGACGAGGCCGTCGGCCGTGGCAGCGGCGCCGCGTGGGCGCAGAACGCTGAGCCCGAGACCGACGGTAGCCGCGCCGGCGATGCCGCCGGCCAGCAGTTGACGACGAGTGAGTGAAACCGAACTCATATACGTGCGACCTCCACCCGCGTGTCGCGGTCGGTGTGGCTGGGTTGCATACAGATCACCATCGGCCGCAGGTGGAACTGCCCGCCGGCCAGCTCGACGGGATTGAGCGGGGAGGGGATGAGGTTCTGGAAGCCCTTGCCGTCCTGAAACTGGTAATTCTCCCAGGCGTGATAGACGATGAGCTGCCCGGGCCGCAGCGCCGGCGACACCTTGGCCATGACCTGGAATTCGGCGATGTCGTTCCAGACGCGGACCCGCATGCCGTCGAAGATGCCGCGCGCATCGGCATCCGCCGCCGATATGTACATCACCGGTACGCCGCGTTGCTGGCGCAGCATGAGACGGTCGTCGCGCCAGGCGGCATGGATACTCCAGCGCGTGTGTCCGCCCGACAGGACCAGCGGGTAGCGGCCGCCGGCGATCGGCGGTTGTTTGTGCGTCGGCAGCTCCTCGCCCATCTCCAGGTAGAGCTCCTGGTCGATGTAGTACTGCTGGCGGCGCGACAGCGTCGGGTAGGGGATCTTGCCGTAGACGTGTCGGGTCAGGGGAGTAATGGTGTCGTCGGGGCGGATTTCGGTCGCGTTGCCGACCGAGGCGGCGCTGTGGCCGATGTCGGTGTAGCGCGCCCAGCCGCGGTCGCGCAGTTCCTCCCAGGTGACGCCGTCGAACGTGCTCGAGGCCTCGTGGATCGCGCGGGCAACCTTGTCGTCGTCCTCCGGACCGAACGTGCCGCCCGCGGTGAACCGATCGCCGACGTCATGCAGCCGGCGCGTGTTGCCCCGGCGGTCGGTGTAGGTCGCGATGCCGCGTTCGTTGGCGCGCTTCTGGACCGTCATCGCCAGCCGGGCGAGGATCTCCCAGTCCGACTTGGCCTCGTAGTACGTGGTCATTTTCGCGCCGGCGTGGGCGAACGGCATCAGCGGCGTCACCCACTTGTGCTCGGTGCGCTCGTACCAGGCGGCCACCGGCAGGACGTAGTCGGAGTGCATGGCGGTCGAGGTCATGCGGAAGTCGAGCGTGACGATCGTCCGGAGCTTCGGCCACAGATGTTCGAGCACCAGGGGGTAACAACGGATGCGGCGCAGCGGATTGCTACCGTACACGAACATGACGCGCGGATCGTCGCCGGGCTTCGGCCAGACGTACTGCCAGCCGTTTTTCAGCGATTCGTCGAGCACCTCGCGAACCGGCCGTTTCAGGTACGGGTCCCAGTCCTGCAGGTCATCGCTCGCATTGAGCAGGCCGGCGTGCACGTACCAGAACAGCGCCCCGCAGGCGAACATACCCGACTGGTTAGCCTCGCGGCCGCGCTCGTAAATGGCCATTTCCTCGGTGAGGCCGGCCCAACGGTGCTTCTGGTGCTTGAAGAGGGCGCCGGCAATGAGCTGCAGGCGCTCGGTGAGCGGAAACAGACTCAGCGCCATCCGCTCGAGTCCGTCGTTGACCAGGAACGGGAAGCCGACGAACCCGCTACCCTTCTTGCCGTAGTTGCCGGACAGGGCAAACACGAGCGCCTGCGTCCGCTCGATGAGATTGCCGTGATAGTGCTTAGAGAAGTTGCTGGTGGTCGTCATGCTGACCGCTTTGGCGGTGCCGATGCGGCGCGCCAGGTTGCGGATCAGGCCGGGAGGGGTACCGCAGAGCTTCGTCGCCTTTTCGGGGGCGTAGTCCTTTAGCCGCTCGCGCAGCAGCGAGAAGACGGTGCGCACCGGCACCTTTGTGCCGTCGGCGAGGGTGGCCTCGAAACGGCCGTCGAGCACGGGTTGCAGGCCCGACAGTTCGAGACTCTGGCGCGGCGCCGCCACGACGCCGCGCGTCTGGTCGTAGACGAACAGCTCGTCCTCGTCGCCGCCGTCATCGAGGTCGGCCCCGCGCAGGTAACGCCGGGTGTCGTCGCGGATCAGAAACGGCAGGTCCGTCTGCTCGGTAACGAAGTCGCGATCGACAAGGCCTTCCTCGACCAGGACGTGCGCCAGGGACAGGCCAAGCGCGGCGTCGCACCCGAGTTCGACGGGCACCCAGAGGTCGGCATGGACCGCGGAGGCGCTGTAGTCGGGGCTGATGCAGACGATATTCGTGCCGTGGTAGCGCGCTTCGAGCAGGAAGTGCGCATTCGGGATCTGGGTACAGATCGGGTTGCCGCCCCAGATCAGGATGAGGTCGGAGAAGAAGTAGTCGTCGGCCGAGCGCTCGAAGACGATCTTGCCGAAGGTCTCGCCGACGCCGCGGTGGCCGTCGCCGATTTCCGTGTTCATGTCGAGCGTGGTCGAATCGAGCAGAACGCCGATCCGCTGTTGCGCCGCGGCCATGACGCCGGCCGTGTAGAGCGGCCCCAGCTCCCAGATCACCCGGTCGCTGCCCTCGCCGCTGACGGTGTCGATCACCGAGTCGGCGATCTCCGTCAGGGCCTGGTCCCAGGGAATGCGTTGCCACTTCCCGGACCCGCGTTCGCCGACGCGCTTGAGCGGGTGGCTGACCCGGGACGGATCGTACATGCGCTCGCTGAAGCAAGCGCCTTTCTGGCAGCCGCGCGGGTTGAAATCGGGGACGTCCGGGCGCACCTGCGGGTAGTCGGCCGCCTGCTCTTCGCGCCAGACGACACCGTCTTTGAGGTAGACGTTGAACGAGCAGTGGGCCTGGTACCAGCAGTTGACGAAGTGCGAGCTGCGAACGATCTTGTCCCAGGCCCAGCGCTGGCGATAGACGTCGCGCCAGTCGCCATAGACGGGGGCGGCCGCCGCGGTCGCCGCCTGCGTTGCGCCCGCGGCGGCGTCGGCCGCGGCGGGACGCAGGCGGATCATGCCGAGACCGGCCCCGGCCACGCCGGCAGCGCCCACGCGGAGGAAGTCGCGGCGGCTGATGTGCATGACGCTCAGCCTTTCGTCCACTCGATGGTCGCCGGATCGCGATCGAATCCGCCGAACATGCTCTTCCATTCGTAGGCGATCAGCAGGTCGAGCAGCTCGGACTTGCCGCCGCCGCGCACTTTGGCGACCTCCGACTTGATGGTGCCGAGCGCCTCCAGTGCCCGCGGGCCGAACAGGGAGACGAGGTACTCGTCGGGAATGCGGGGCCTGGATTCGTCGATCTCGCCGTTTTCGTCGAAGCGGGGCGGCGACATCGGCGGAACGTAGAAAACGTTCGGTTCGGTTCCGAACTCCGGATGCAGGGGAATCGCCACCCTGTACTTGTCGACCAGCTTCCAGATCGGTCCGTTCTGGTCGTCGCGGTAACCGACGAAGCGCACGCGGCCGGGGCACTGCCGGGCGCAGGCCGGCGCGACGCCCTTCTCGACGCGGGGAAAGCAGAAGATGCACTTCTGCGAGATCTTCCGCGTCTCGTTGAAATAGAGCTTCTTGTACGGACACGCCTCCATGCAGAAGCGGTAGCCGCGGCAGCGGTCCTCGTTGAGGAGAACGATGCCATCCTCTTCGCGCTTCTCGATGGCCTTGCGCGGGCAGGCTTCGAGGCAGGCCGGGTGCGTGCAGTGGTTGCAGATGCGCGGCAGGTAAAAGTAGTACGCGTTCGGGTATTCGCCGGCGCCCTGGTCCTCGTCCCAGTTCGGCCCCCAGTCCGGCTGTTCGCCCTTGATCTGGAGGTGGGCCGACGAGCCCTTACCGCCGAAGAAGACCTCTTCGTGGTTGAACTCCCAGGCGTCGCCGAAGTCGCCCCGGGTGGGGATGCGGCTCGGCCGGGCGTCGCCGGCGGTGAAACCGCCGCCCATGGTCTCCCAGTCGCGCGGCGTACCGCGGCCGGGCATGGTGTTGACGCAGTTCCACCACATGTAGTCCATGCCTTCGTCACGGGTCCACAATCGTTTGCAAGCAATGGTGCAGGTCTGACAGCCGATGCACTTGTTCAGATCCATCACCATCGCGATCTGGCGTTTCGGGCTGCTCACGGCTTCCTCCTCACCGCTGGGCGGGTTCGATGGTCAGGTCGGTCCAAACCGGCGAGAACGCTTTGATGCCGGCGCGTTCGCTGTTGGCCCCATCCCAGACCGCGATCGAGAACTGCGCGGGGGCGCCGGGTTGGACGTTGGCTACCGGCTCGGGCGAGTCGACCCGCAGATCGCGTGCGATCACGACCTGCCAGCGCCCGTCGTTCCAGGCGGCGCGGGTCCGCACGCGGTCGCGGTCGACGATACGCGTGGTTCCGAAGCCTTCGGCAACGATGTGATTGCCGGCGTCTTCGTCGGCGCGCCAGTACCAGACGTTGACCGGGGCGCCCTTGGCACCCATGAGCACCAGCGGCGCGTCGGGCACGGTGGGGAAAAGGATCGCCGCGCCATCGACGAACACATTGTTGTCGGTGATCTTGCGGCTCTCCGTGGGATCGCGCCATTCGAGGCGGAACAGGAGACGTTGACCGTCGTTGAGGGCGGCAACATCGACGCGATCGATCGCACCGATCTTCTTGTCCGCCCACGACGCCTTGATCGCCGCCGTCGGTTGCAACCCGAGCGGGGTTCCGGTCAGCCCGAGTTCCGTGCGCGGCACGTTACGCCACGCCGCACCGGCCGGGTCGAGGAGCGCATCGAGGTTGCGCTCGGAAACGAACGAGGCCTGCATCAACTCACCTCCTGCCGCCCGCGAACGACCTCACCCGCAAGGAGCCGTCCGGAGCGATACGCTTTCAGTCTCTGGATTCGAATGCGAAACCGTATTCGTATTCTTGCCGAGGTCCGCGGGGTTTTCCAACTCGGAAATGCACAACTGCGCTATCCAGATGCGACGCCGGAGTCAATACGTTTGTTGCCGATCCGGAGGAAAATTCGGGTGCCCGAATCCGCCGGGCCAGGGAGCGGACGGGAGCGCACCGGCGGCGCGGCGGCTCCCTCCCCATCTCAAGAAAGCAGGCACCGAATCGACGCTAACTCTGCACGATGTCGGCCGGGTCGCGCGTCAGGTGACCCAGGGCATCGGTCCAGCGGTACAGAATGAGCTGATCCAGAATCTCCGAGCCCTGACCGCGGCGTTTCTTGTCCAGTTCCGCCTTGAGCGCGTCGACCACGCCGTGGACTTCGGGTCCGAACAGCGACTCGAGATAGTCGGGCGGAATGCGGTCGGCGGACTCGTCGAAGCTCCCGTCCGCGCGCAGCGGCGCCGGCGACAGGGGCGGAACGTAGTACACGTTCGGCTCGGTACCCCGCTCCGGGTGGAGCGGAATCGCGACCTTCCACTTGCGGACCAGGCGGTGGACGGCCGAGCCCTCGTCATCGAGGAAGCCGATGAAAGCCGCCCGGCCGGGGCACTGCCGGACGCAGGCGGGGGCGACGCCCTGATCGATGCGTGGGAAGCAACCGATGCAATGCTGGCTGACGCCGCGTTCCTTGTTGAAGTAAATCTTCTTGTACGGGCAGGCGCGGCGGCACATCTGCGCGCCCTTGCAGGCGTCTTCGTCGCGCAGCACCAGTCCGTCCTCCGCCCGCTTGAACAGCGCATCGTGCGGGCAGGCCTCGACGCACGAGGGGTGCGTGCAGTGGTTGCAGAGGCGCGGCAGGTAGAAGAAGTACGCGTTGGGAAACTCGCCGCCGCCCTCGTCCTCGTCCCAGTTCATGCCCCAGGACTTGGCGTCACCGGTCTTGTGCAGGTGCGCCTTGCGACCGTGCCCGCCGCGCAGCACTTCGTCGTAGTTGAACTTCCAGCCGCCGCCGACTTCCTCGTCCGTCGGCAGCCGGCCGAGCGACAGCTTGCCGCTGGCATCGTACCCGCCGCCCATGGTTTCCCAGTCGCGCGGCGTGCCGCGGCCGGGCTGCGTGTTCACCGTCATCCACCACATCGGCTCGGTCCCGGGATCCTCCCCGACCCAGTGCACCTTGCACGCCACCGAGCAAGTCTGACAGCCGATGCACTTGTTCAGATCGAAAACCCACGCGAGCTGGCGTTTAGCCGTGGTCACCGTTCCCATGTTCATGTCCTCCTGCTCGTCTGGCCGAAGCCGCCGGGCTACGCCCGATCGACCCTCTCGACGTCCACCTTGACGGCACGATCCGCGGGGATCGGTTGCCACGAGAAGAGCCGGTAGGTGAGGTGTCCGTACTTGCCGACCAATCCGAGGTGCTTGATATGTCCGGCCTCGAGGTCGGACTGACTCCACCACTGTTCGTGCATGTAGGGCTCGAAGCCGTTGTAGACGATCAACTGCCCCGGGCGGCACGACGGCGTGACTTTAGCCGCTATGCGCATGTCGCCGTAGTCGTTGAACACGCGCATCAGGTCGCCGTTCTCGATGCCGAGTTGTTTGGCTTCCTCGTCGTTGATGAAGGCGAACGGCTCGCCGCGGTGGGTGTTGAGGATGACGTCGTTGGTCATGTTCATCGAGTGGATGCTCCAGCGGTTGTGACCGCTGGTCATCTGGAAGCGCCGTCCGCGGCCGCCCTGCGGCGGGGGCTCCTTGTGCACGGGCAGCTCTTCGCCGGCTTCCAGGAACCACTCGTGATCGATGTAGAACTGCGCCCGGCGCACCAGGGTGTCGTACGGAGTCTTGTCCTCGGTGTGCCAGCGCAACGGGGTGTGCACTTCGTCGGGCCTGATCGTCGATGCCTGCGAGATGCCGTGGCCCACCAGTCCCCAGCCGACGAAGCGGAGTTGTCCCTTCTCGCGCAGCTTGGCCAGCGAGGCATCCTTGGGGAGCACGCCGTAGACGGCATTATCCTTCACGGCCTCGTCGAAGCGGCTCTCCTCGTCCCGCACCGCGCCGCCCTGCGTCGCCCGGTCGAGCAGCCCTTCGAGGCTGCGGACGTTGCCGACGCGGTCGGTGAACGTGGTCATGCCGCGCGCCTTGCCGCGCTTTTCGAGGGCGGCCACCAGACGATAACCGATCTCAAGGTCGGGCAGCGCCTCGCCGACCGGCGGCGTCGCGCGGTCGCAGAGGACGAAGTTCAGGTGATGGACCGAGGGCATACTGTTGCCGAGCTTCTCGTAGTGCTGAGCGGCCGGCAGGATGTAGTCGGAGTACAAACCCGTGGTGGTCATGCGGTAGTCGCATGACACGACCATCTTCAACTTCGGCCACAGGTGTTCGAGCAGCATCTTCTGCCCACCCCGCTGGCGGCGCAGCAGGTTGCCGCCCGACTCGAACAGCACGCGTGGCTCGACCTCGCGGTAAGCCTTCGCGTACCGTTCGTCCCACCACCCGTTGTCGACGGCCTCCTGCATATACTCGTCGAACGACCGCTTCATCGACGGGTCGTGGACGTTGGGGTCGGACCAGCGCTCCTTGTAGCCGCACTGGTAGTACCAGAGGAACGCCGGCGGCATGATCGCGCCCTGCCCGCCCAGTTCGGCGGCCATTTCCGCGGCGCGGTTCTGCATCATCTCCGGCGTCATCGTCGGATCCGCGGACGCCATCATCCGCCGCATGCCGAGAATCATGGCGATGTGCCGTTGCGCCGCCTCCTGCCCCGCTCCCTGCTTGCGGCTCATGAAGGCCTGACCGTCGAAGCCCATGATCGCCCACGAGCGCGTGCCGGTGCCCTTCTTGCCCCAGTTGCCAGTGAGCCCGAGCAGCAAGGCCATGGCGCGCTCCATCAGGTCGCCGTGGTAGTACTTGCCGGAGTTCCAGCCGATGAAGATCTTGGTCCGGCGCGTCGCCACCTTGCGGGCCAGGGCGCGGATGTTGTCGGGGTGCACCTCGCAGATCTCGCCGGCCTTCTCGGGAGTGTAGTTATCGAGCTGGCGGCGCAGCCGCGCGAACACCGGCTCGACCTCGACCGTCGACCCGTCGGCGAGCATGACGCTGAAGGTCCCTTCGAGCGCCGGCTCGACGCCCTGCGTCGCCAGCGTGTGCCGCGGCGCGGTCGCCAGTGTGTTGGTCAGCTCGTCCCACCAGAAGAACTGGTCGTCGCGATCGCCTTCCATCACGTCGCAGCCGCGCAGGAAGCGATTGTTGTCCTTGCGAACCAGCAACGGCAGGTCGGTCTGCTCCTGAACGAACTGCTTCTTGTAGAGGCCGCCGTCGATGATGACCTTGCACATCGCCAACGCCAGGGCGGCGTCGGTGCCGATGCGGACCGGGAGGTGGTAGTCGGCGTGAATCGCGGACGGGGAGTAATCGGGCGCGATGGTGACGACCTCGCCGCCGTTGTACCGCGACTCGGCGACGTAGTGGTACCAGTGGATGTTGGTGTATACCGGGTTGGCGTGCCAGATCAGCGTCAGCTCGGCGAGGAACCAGTCGTCCATCGTCGAGGTCGGGTTGTACAGGCCCCAGGTAAGGTGCCAGCCCGGGCTGAAGTCCTGGAACTCGGCGTTGCCGTCGGTGGTCGGGGTGCCGAGCAGATCGCTGAACATACGGGACGGCGCCGCGCCGGGCTCGGGAGTGAGCAGCGTCAGCACCGACTCGGGGCCCTGCTCCTGGATGGCATCGAGCATGGCGTCGGCGATATCGTCCAGCGCCTCGTCCCACGAGACCTGCTTGAACTTACCCTCGCCGCGCTTACCGACCCGCTTCAGCGGGTGGGTGACCCGGTCCTGCGAATAATGGCAATGACTCCAGCAGGCCCCCTTCTGGCAGCCCATGGGGTTCATGTCTGGCACGCCGGGCTCGATCGCGTGGTGCAGGGACGACTGCTCTTCGCGCACGACCTTGCCGTCGCGCACGAAGACGCGCCACGAGCAGCCGCCGGGGTAGCAGTCCACCGAGTGACTGCCGAAGTGGACGCTGTCCCAGGTGAACTTGTGCCGGTACGCGTCGGCCCAGGTGGCCGTCGCCTTGCTCGACTTGGCCGTCGCTTTGGTCTTCGCACTCATAAGCTCTCCTCCTGCCGCGCTGACATACGGGTCCGTATGTGGGCTGGATTTTTCACATACGCCGGGGTATGTCAACACGAATGCGGCGCCGCGCGAAGAAACCGGTCAAGCCCCCCCGTGGAGGTAGGAATTCCGGATCGCGCGTGCCGTCCGGCAAGATGCGCGCGGCCGAACGGGGGACGGGCAGCCGCGACGACGCCAAGCGCGAGACGCGCGAGGCGCTGGTCCGCGCCGGTCTGGAGGAGTTCGCCGCCCGGGGGCTCGACGTCCCCAGCCTCGATGCCATCTGCGCGCGCGCCGGGTACACGCGGGGCGCGTTCTATGTCCATTTCAAGGACCGCGACGACCTCATCGTCGCGGCGATGGAGTCGGTGATCGGAACGTTCCTCGATGCGGTGGTGATGTCGAACCGCGGGGCCGACGACCTCGAGGAGACGGTGACGCGCTTTCTCGGCGCCGTGGTCGACGGCAATGCGCTCACCGGCGGCAGCGGCTCGATGCGCACCCATCGACTGCTCGACGTCTGCACGCGTTCGCCGCAGGTGCGGGCGCGGTTTCTCGAGTTGCTCCACGGCGCCCACGAGCGTCTCGTGCGCACCGCGAGCGCCGGACAGGCAGCCGGAACCGTCCGGCGCGACATTCCGGCCGAAGCGGTGGCAGGCATGCTGGGTACGCTGGCGATGGGAGTCGTCCAGCTCTACGAACTGGGAGCGCCGGTCGACGTCCCGGCCCTGCGGGCGGCGGTGCTCAAGGTGCTTGTAACTCCGGCTGCAGCCCCGGCGGCGCGGCCGGGCAAGGATGCGTTAGCGGGCGAGGTTCGCCGCCGTAGCCCACGGGTCATCCGCCCGCGCGCCCGGGCCGGCACCCGGCAAGGCGGGCCCTGAGCGACCGCGACGCCGGCACCCCCCGGCCCGCGCCCGACGATCCCGGGCGAACTCGATGCCGGAGGAGTCGTCGCAAGTCCAATCTCCTCTACTATCGGCCGCACCGCCCGATCTACAGCGCGTCGGTCCCGCGCTCGCCGGTGCGGATGCGGACGATGTCATCCACCGAAGACACGAAAATCTTGCCGTCGCCGATGCGCCCGGTGCGCGCGGCGCTTTCGATCACCGCCGCACATGCCGCCGCCTTGTCGTCGGCTACCAGCAACTCGATCTTGATCTTCGGCAGGAAGTCCACGACGTACTCCGCGCCGCGGTAGACCTCCGAGTGTCCCTTCTGTCGGCCAAAGCCCTTGACCTCGGAAACGGTCATCCCCTGCAAGCCCTCTCGAGTGAGCGCTTCCTTCACCTCGTCGAGCTTGAACGGCTTGATGATGGCCTCGATCTTCTTCATGAGCGCTCCTTGCGTCCGGGCAATTCATCCGCCGCACTGCGGCCGGCGCTAGAACGCCAGCAGCAACTCGGTGGCGACGATGTTCTGTCCGTTCACGAACGACTTCTCGTACTGGTAGATTTCCTTATTCGCTTCGTCGTGGCGGTACTCGGTGCGCCAGAGCAGACTGTCGAGCAGTCGCACGGTCACCGTCGGCGCCGTGATTTCCCATGCCGTGATCCCGCCCGTAACCGCCGGGTTCACGCTCATACCCCGCGTGTTTTGCGAGTCGACGAACACCTCGGCCCGCAGCGCCAGATCGATGCGCTCCGTTGCCTGCCAGATCGTGTAGCCCGCAAATCCCCACCAGTCGGCGCTGTCCTCGTTGTTCGGCCCGAGCAGCCGCGACTGGCTGCCGTAGTCGCCTTCCAGCACGAACGTCAGCGTGTCGAGCGGCCTTGCGGTCACAACCCCCGTAACCATCCCCAACTTCGAAGCCGACGACGGCGCATTGTAGGAGTTGCCCGGCGGATTGGCCGTCTGCTCCGGCCCGTATATCCCGGCGAAGTAGAGCGACAGGAAGTCCGCCGGGTTGATACCCAACCCACCGAGAAAACTGATGCCCGAGTTGTTGTCGACCGGGTTGTCCCAGCCGTTCACCAGAGCCGCGTCGACGGTCACGTACTCGCCGACGGGCATGCTCGCCAGGAGGCCGGTATGCGTAAACGGCACCGCATACCCGAACAGCATCGCATTCGTCAGGTTCGGGTTGAAGTTCGTCCAGGTCTTGAACACCTCGTAGCCGAGCAAGGTCACGAACTTTCCGCCCTTGAGGGTAATGCCGTCGCCCACCGGTATCTTGTACGTCAGGTACGCATCGCGCAGGTCGAAGGAGTCGGCGCTCTCGGCGCCCCCCGGCGGCGGCGACGAGTTGCTCCAATACGTCACCGACCCCAGCGTTTGCGCGGTCTTGCCGAAGTCCATACTGACGAAGAACCCCCAGGCCGAGTCCTCCTTCTGGCGCAGCAGAAACAGCGCGGCATCGTTCAGCATGAAGTTGTTGGCGTCGGTGTCGACGGGAATGCCGGTGTTGGTACGCCAGGCAGGCTTGTTGAAGTTGTACAGGTAGTCGAGGGCCACGAGCGCGTGGAACTCCACCCCGAGCTTTTCGGCGATGGTCGCCTCCGCCGCCTTGACCTGAGCCTCGATCGCCTCGATGCGCTGCCCCACCGTCTTGGAGTCGCTCGCTTCGGCAGCGGCCTGGGCATTGACCTGCTTCTCAAGGGCGTTCACCCGCGCCTCCAGAGCCCGCATTTCCCGATCCGCCACGGTCTTGCCCTGCCCCCACACGCTCGTCGGCACCGCCGCGACAGTCAGGGCCGCCGCCACCGCCACCCACCTGAGTACGATCCTCTCGCTCATGGCATCTCCGCTCCTTTTTCGCCCTAGTGTGCGCCCCAGCAGTCGTCGCTCGGCGCCGGCATTGCCTGCCGGAGCAACGGCAATGCCAGCACGAACCCACACCGGTGCGGCGCGATGCGGCGGTCGCAGCGCGGGGAGGATCGACGACCTGCCCAAAGGAGCTGCCGAACAAAGAGGCGCCTGCCGCAAATGCAGGCAGCAGTTGGCGCCCGCTCGACTTACATCCGATGCTTGAAGGTCTGTCCGTCGCGCATGACCAGGACGACGCGGTCGGCGTCCTGCAGCACGCCGATATCGTCGAGGGGTTGGCCGTCGACGACGATGAGGTCCGCACGCTTGCCGGCCTCGACGGTGCCGATTTCGTCCGCGAGACCGAACAGCTCGGCGTTCGTACGCGTCGCCGACAGAATCGCCGCGTGGGCGCCGAGGACCTCCGCCTTGAGTCCGAGCTCCATGCTCTTGAACGGCTGCATGGCCGCCAGCACGTCCGAGCCGGAGCAGATCTTCAATCCGGCGGCCCGGGCCACTTCGAGAGAAGCCAGACCGCGCTCCTTGGCCTTGTCGATCTTCGCGATCATTGGCGCGGGGACGCCCTCGGCTTCGCCGTGGGCGCTGATCAGGAAATAAGTCGTCAGCGTCGGCACGAAATACGCCCCGGCCGCACGCATGCACGCTGCCGACTCTTCGTCGATGAAGTTACCGTGCTCGATACTGCGCACGCCGGCCGCCACGGCATTCATGATGCCCTGCGGAGTATAGACGTGGGCGAGGGCGATCTTGCCAACGGTACGCGCCTCGTAGCACGCGGCAGCCATCTCCTCGATGGTGAACTGGGTATGCTCGATCTCGTCCGTCGGCGACATGCAGCCGCCGCCGGCCATGAGTTTGATGCCGTGCGCACCCGTACGCAGGATGTCGCGAGCCGCGTGGCGCATGGCGTCGGGCGAGTCGCAGATGCGCGGCGTCGCAACCAGCCCGTGAATGCCGCGCAGCGGCTCCTCGACCATCGACGGATCGCGCCAGTCGCCGTGTCCCCCCGTCTGCGTCAGGCACCCGCCGACGAACAGGATGCGGGGACCCTTCACGTAACCGCGCTCGGTTGCCTGGGCGAAACCCCAGTCGAGGCCGAAGGCGTCACGCACCGTCGTGAACCCCGCCTGCAACGTCTGCTCGAGCACCTCTTTGACGCGCAGAGCCACGGTGGCAACCGAATCGCGGCGGGCCTTGTACGGATCGATCTCGATGATGGCGGCGTGGATGTGCGCGTCGGTAAGCCCGGGCATCAGCGTCCGGCCTCCGCAGTCGATCACGCTCGCTCCGGTCGGCAGCGGCGGCTGGGCACCGCGGGCCACCGCGGCGATGCGCTCCCCGTCGACGATCACGGTCGACCGGGGAGCGGGATCGGCTCCTGTGCAATCGATCAAAGTGCAGTCATGGAATACGGTGGTGGCCATCGAACCCTCCCGGCTCCGACTCGCGTCCGCCGCCGGAATTGACCGCGCGGCCACGGCACTGTTACGTTCGGCCCGCGGGCTGTCAACTTATGGTCGCTGCCGGCATGGATGCTCCCAGCTCGATCGGCCGCTATCTGATCGATCGGCTCTCCGCCCTCGGGGTGCGTCATGTGTTCGGGGTCCCCGGCGATTACGTGCTTGGCTTCTTCGCGGAGCTGGCGGGCAGCTCGCTGACGGTCGTCAACACCTGCGACGAGCAGGGTGCCGGGTTCGCCGCCGACGCCTATGCGCGCGTCAACGGCATCGGGGCTGTGTGCGTCACGTACTGCGTCGGCGGCCTGAAAATCGCCAACACCACCGCGCAGGCCTTCGCGGAGAAGTCGCCCGTGGTCGTTATCAGCGGCGCACCGGGCACCGCCGAGCGCGCCAGGAACCCCCTGCTGCACCACAAGGTACGCGACTTCGACACGCAATTCAGGGTCTTCGAGCAGCTCACCTGTGCCGCTACCGTACTGAACGACCCGCAATCGGCGCGGCGCGAGATCGAGCGCGTGCTCGGCGCCACGGTGAGGCATAAACGGCCCTGCTACATCGAGCTGCCGCGGGACATGGTGCGCGCGCCGGCGCCGCCGGTGTCGGCAGCGGCAAGCGCTCCCGAAGCCAGCGACCCCGATCGCCTGCGCGAGGCGCTGGACGAGGCGGTCGAGATGATCGAGAACGCGCGCCAGCCGGTCATCGTAGCCGGCGTCGAGCTGCACCGTTTCGGCCTGCAAGACATGCTCGTGCGGCTCGTCGACGCCACCGGCATTCCGGTGACCGCGACTCTGCTCAGCAAGTCGGTGATCGCCGAGGCGCATCCGGCTTATCTTGGGGTCTATGAAGGCGCGATTGCCCACGACGACGTGCGAGCATATGTCGAGTCGAGCGACTGCCTCGTGCTGCTCGGTGCACCGCTCAGCGATATCGACCTCGGTATCTTCACGGCCCGTCTCGAGCCGGCCAGGTCGATTGCCGTTACCAGCGAAAAGACGTCGATCCGCTTTCATACCTACGAGCAGATCCGGCTCGAGGATTTCGTGCGCGGTCTGCTCGCCGCCGGTCTTGCCAGACGTTCGGCAACGAACATCCCGCGGCCGGCGCCACCGGCGGCTTTCGTCGCCACCCCCGGCCGGCCGGTAACGGTCGAGCGCCTCTTTCAGCGACTCAACGCGTTTCTCGCCGACGACACGGTGGTGATCGCGGATCCCGGCGACGCCTTGCTGGCGGGTGCCGATCTGTTCATCCACGGCCGCACCGAGTTTCTTTCGCCCGCCTATTACACGTCCCTCGGCTTCGCAGTGCCGGCGAGCATCGGCGTCCAGCTCGCCAATCCGTCGCTGCGGCCGTTGGTCTTGGTCGGCGACGGGGCCTTTCAGATGACCGGGCTCGAACTGTCGACCAGCCTCCGATACGGCCTTAACCCGATCGTCGTCGTTCTGAATAACGGCGGCTACGGTACCGAGCGGCCGATGCAGGACGGTACGTTCAACGACATCCTGCCGTGGCGCTTCGATCGCATCCCCGAGGTGCTCGGTGCCGGCGTGGGCTTCGCCGTGCGCACGGAAGACGAGTTGGATGTCGCCCTCGAGCGCGCTCGGGCAACGACGGACACCTGCGCAATTCTCGATGTCCGGCTCGATCCCGACGACGTCTCGGCCGCGCTGCGCCGCCTGACCGCGTCGCTCGCCCGCCGCGTCCGCCACCCGTGACACCGACCTCGCACTGCCGCCCGCGCGCGGAGCGCGCGTGCGTACACTGCTCAACGCGCGCGGAGCGCGCGTTACACCTGAGGCTGCCGGCACGCGCAAGATGCGCGCATGCACACACTGCCGAACGCGCGGCGCGCGCGTTCCACCGCTTGCGGCCGGCACCCGCTTGCGCCAAAATCCGGGAGTGAACGAGCGCGAACAGATCGTCGAGGCGCTGCGCTTGCTGACCGAGCGGTGCCCGCGACTGGTCGAGCTCTGCTACTGGGCGGGAACTTCGGCAATTGCCGTGGAAGAGCTGAATCACCGCCGATCCTTCGATCTCGATTTTCATACCTGCTCGGCGCTGGAGGATGTGAGGCCAATCCTCGCAGAGATCCAGACCGCGTTTCGCGGCAAGGTCGCCGTCGTTCAGGCGCCCGATCGCTTCGGATCCGGCTTCCGCATCGTGCTCGCCTTGCCGGTTGGAGTGGACATCACCCTGGAGGTGCTGTCGAACTTCGAAGACGTTTCCCCGGACGAGATCGTTGCCAGCCGTACGGTCCCTGCCGTCAAACGCGTCACCCTCCGCCGCTACCTGGCGGACAAGATCCAGTGCGTGGCCGAAAGGGTCGAGGCGCGCGATCTGTTCGACATCGGGGCGGCATTGCAGGCACACCCCGAACTGGAGCCCTTCGTACGGGCGGTACTTCGGCGCCAGGATGCCCTCCTCCTGGCCGAAAGGCTCCTGTCGTGGAGCGACACGGACATCGAGAAGGACCTTGCGGCGTATCCTGACGTCCCCGCACGGGCGGCCGCTGCCACCCGCGACCTGCTGCTCCGCTGGCTCAAAGAACAACCGCAGCGGAGGAATATGTCGTGAAGCGCACCTTCAGCTTCGCCACCAGCATGGGCTCAGTTTCGACGCGCCTTCCGGATGGCAGGACTGTGACCCTACCCGTGGTGCATGGCATCATGAAGCACCCGACGCCCGCGGCGCTGCCCGCACTGCTCGTCAACCCCGATGCCGCGCGCAAGTACACGGTAGAGGCCCTGCGTCACGCCGCGTGGCCGGTGTTGCGCCTGTTCCCCCCCGAGTGGCTGCGCGAGTGCCTCGACGACGCACGGCTGCAAGGACCGCGAAGAAAGGCCGTCCTGTTCTTGCTGCGCTGACGCCCGCGGAGCGCGCGTTTCAGGGGCTGCCGGTCGGGATGCGCGGTTGTCATTGCCGGCGTTCGGCGATAAGTCCCGACCGTCCAGATCTGCGCCGCACGACTGGAGACGAGCGCCAACCATGCCGACCAGGTACCGCATCTGTCCGCTGTGCGAGGCCACCTGCGGGCTCGCACTCACCGTCGAAGGGCGCGGCGTAACCGCCGTGCGGGGCGACGACGCCGACGTGTTCAGCCACGGCTTCGTCTGCCCCAAGGGCGCCGCCCTGGCCGACCTCGACACCGATCCCGACCGCCTGCGCGAACCGCTCGTCCGCCGCGACGGCGTCCACGTGCCGGTATCGTGGGAAGACGCCTTCGCCGAGGTCGAACGTCGCCTGACGCCGATCGTGGCCGCGCACGGCACCAACGCCGTCGGCGCCTACGTCGGCAATCCCAACGCCCACAACCTCGCCCTGCTCACCTACGGACAGGTCTTCCTCCGGGCCCTGCGCACCCCCAACATTTTCAGTGCCAGCACCGTCGATCAGATTCCGAAGCAGCTCGCCTGCGGACTCATGTTCGGCAGCTTTCTCAGTGTCCCCGTGCCCGATATCGACCGCACCGATCTGCTGGTCATCCTGGGCGCCAATCCGGTCGACTCCAACGGTAGCCTGTGGACGGTACCCGACTTTCCGGGCCGACTCCGCGCGCTCAGGCAGCGCGGCGGCCGCTGCGTCGTCGTCGATCCGCGACGTACCCGCACCGCCGAGGCCGCCGGCGAACACGTCGCCATTCGTCCGGGTACCGACGCGCTGTTCCTGTTCGCCATCGTCAACACGCTGTTCGCCGAAGGCCTCGTGCGCCCGGGCTCGCTCGCCGACCTCGCCACCGGCAGCGACGCCGTGCGCACCGCCGCCGCCCCGTTCACCCCGGCAGCGGTGGCCGCGGCCTGCGGCATCTCAGCGGACACAACGCAACACCTCGCTCGGGACCTCGCCGCCGCCGAACGAGCTGTGGTCTACGGCCGTATCGGCACCTGCGCGCAGACCTTCGGCACGCTGGCGAGCTGGCTCGTGGACGTCATCAACATCCTCACCGGGCACCTCGATCGCCCGGGCGGCGCCATGTTCCCGCTCGCCCCGGCGTTTGCCGCCAACGCCGAGGGCGCATCCGGGAGCGGCCGCGGCGTCCGCATCGGTCGGCGCCACTCGCGGGTGCGCCGGGCACACGAGGTCATGGGCGAACTCCCGACCGCCTGCCTCGCGGAAGAAATCGAAACTCCGGGCGAGGGGCAGATTCGGGCCCTCTTTACCGTCGCCGGCAACCCTGTACTGAGCACGCCGAACGGCGCCCGTCTGGCGCGCGCCCTCGACCGGCTCGAATTGATGGTGAGCGTCGATATCTACCTCAACGAAACGACGCGCCACGCGGACATCGTACTGCCGGGATTATCGCCGCTCGAAACCGGTCATTACGATGTCGTTTTCCCGCAGCTCGCTTACCGCAACGCCGCGCGCTACTCCCCGCCGGTGTTTGCTCCGCCGTCTGGCCGGCCCACCGAATGGGAGATCCTCCTGCGCCTCGCCGGTATTGTCATGGGTCAGGGTGCCGGGGCCGATTTGCGGAGCCTCGATGACTTTGTGATCGGCGCTCAGGTGCAACGCGCCGTCGACAACCCCCACTCGCCCGTGCACGCCCGCGATGCAGGGGACATTTTCGCCGCCCTTGCACCCCGGGTCGGCCCGGAACGGCTCGTCGACCTCGCCTTGCGTACAGGACCCTACGGCGACGCCTTTGGGGCGCGTCCAGGCGGCCTTTCGCTGGCTCGGCTGGAGGCCGAGCCGCACGGCGTCGACCTCGGCCCGCTCGCGCCGCGCCTGCCGGACCTGTTGCGCACCCCCTCGGGAAAGATCGAACTCGCCCCGCGGGCGATCATGGGCGACGTCGCGCGGTTGCGGGCCGCGCTGAGCGACGGCGGCGGCGAACGACCATTTCGCCTCGTCGGACGCCGGCACCTGCGCTCGAACAACTCCTGGATGCACAATCTGCCGAGCCTGAGCGGCGGGCGTGACCGGTGCACCCTGCAAGTGAATCCGGCCGACGCCGGCCGTCTCGGACTCAGCGACGGCAGCCGGGCGCGGATTACGTCGCGCGCCGGGAGCGTCGAGGCAGCCGTCGAAGTGACTGCGGCCATCATGCCCGGCGTGGTCAGTCTGCCGCACGGTTGGGGCCATCACCTCGACGGCACACGCCTGCGTCTGGCCGCCGTGCGCCCCGGAGTGAACAGCAACCTGCTCACCGACGAAGAGGCGCTCGATCCGATCTCCGGCAACGCCGTGCTCAACGGCATTCCGGTCAGCGTCGAGGCGGCGGCGCGGTAGTCCGGTGCGGAATCGCGGCGCACACGCAGAGCGAAGCGCGGGGTCGGCACTCGGAGCGGCGCCGAGCGGCGTCGTGACGGCCCCCGTGGTCTACGTTGCGCTGGCGAAGGCGGCGCTGAACCTCGCCGTCACACTCAACGACAACTACTTCCGCGACGAGTTTTACTACCTGGCCTGCGCCAGACGGCTGGCCTGGGGATATGTCGATCATCCGCCGCTCTCGATCGCCCTTCTCGCCACAAGCCGGACGCTGCTCGGCGACGGACTGGTGGCCATTCGGCTGCCGGCGATACTTGCCGGAGGCCTGGCCGTGATTCTGGTCGGGATCCTGACCCGCGCGATGGGCGGCGGGCGCACGGCCCAATGGGTCGCCGCACTCGCCTTCGCCGTGATGGGTACGTCGCTGGTGTTTCCCAGCTACTTCTCGATGAACGTCTTCGATCAGGTGTTCTGGCTGCTCGCTGCGCTGATCGCGGCAGTCATTCTCGGCGGTGGCGAGGCGCGATTGTGGCTGCTCTTCGGCGTCGTCGTCGGCTTCGGTCTGCTGAACAAGCTCAGCATCGGCTTTTTCGTCTTCGGCTTGATGGTTGGACTCGCCCTGTCGCCAAGGAGGCGTCAGTTGCTGAGCCCATGGTTGTGGGCCGGTGGCATCACGGCGGCTGCGCTGCTGACTCCGCATCTCGTCTGGCAGGTCTCCAACGGCTTCCCGACCGCAGAGTTCATCCGCAATGCCCAGACTCTGAAGATCGTCGCGCAGCCGCCGCTTGCCTTCCTTGGCGCTCAGGTACTCCAGGCCAATCCGGCCACCCTGCCGCTCTGGCTCGGCGGCCTCGCCGCGCTTCTGCTGATGCCGTCGCTGCGCCCGTACCGGCCACTGGGGATCGCCTTCGTCGCCGTACTCGCCTTGTTCCTGTTCCAGCAGGCGAAGCCCTATTACCTCGCCCCCGCCTATCCGCCGTTGCTCGCCGCCGGCGCCATCGCGCTCGAACGCTGGCAGGCTCGACGACCCAGGGCGTTGATGGCGCCGGCAGCCGGCGTCGTCCTCGTCGCGGGCGGTGCGGTGATCGCGCTGGCGAGTCTACCCATCCTGTCCCCGGCGGCCTACGAGCGCTTCGTCGACGCGATCGGCCTCGAGGTCCCGCAAGAGGAACGTCACGATCTCGGCCAGTTGCCGCAAATTCTCGCCGACCGTCACGGCTGGGAGAACCTCGCGATCAGCGTCGCCCGCGTGTACTCGGCGCTGCCACCGGAGGAGCGCTCGCGGGCCGTGATTCTCGCGGCCAACTATGGGCAAGCCGGCGCCCTGGAGTTCTACGCGCCGCGCTACGGGTTGCCGCCGGCGATCAGCGGCCATAACAACTACTGGCTCTGGGGGCCGGGGCCGGCGACGGAAGAGGTCATCGTCACCATCGGGCTGCCGGCCCAAGATCTGCAGCCATACTGCCGCTCCGTCGAGCAGGCAGGCATCGTGGTTTCTCCGCACGCCGTGCCCCGGGAGAACAACCTGCCGGTGCTGGTCTGCCGAGGTTTGCGCATGCCGCCAACGCGGCTCTGGCCGTTCTTGAAGAGATACGTCTGAGTTCGCCGCTGGCCGTTCACGCCCGCGTCGCCGCCGATAATGCGAACACGCGATCCGCATTGGCACGCAGGATCGCGCGGCGTGCCTCCGGCCGCTTCTCCGTCACAATGAGGACCTTCGCCAGCGTGGCGGCCAGCGGGTAGAAGGGCCAATCGCTGCCGAACAGCAGCCGCTCGGTACCGACCTGCGCAATGATCCGATCGAGTTGCGTGACACCCTGCCCGGTGATCTCCAGCCAGACGTTGGGATAGGTTCGCGACAGCTCCATGGCGTCGGCGACGTCGCGGGCGCCGGCATGTCCCATGACAAACTGAACGCGCGGAAACGCCCGCACGGCACCCACGTAGCGCCGGATGAGGGCGTACTTGCGCATGAACGTCGGTTCGATGCCGGATCGGCCGCCATGGAAGATGACGACGAGACCCAGTCGTTCGCACTCGGCATAGATCGGCATCATGTCCGGATCGTCAGGGAAGACGCGCTGCATCTCGGGATGGACCTTGAGGCCCTGCACCCCCTGAGCTGCCGCAGCCCGCAGGCGCTCGCGCCAACGTCCGTCCGACGGGTGCACCGAGGCAAACGGGGTCAGCCGGTTTCCGGCGTGGGCCGCACGGATCGCCGCCAGCCAACGCTCGGTCAGATCGTCGCCAAACGGCAGGCCGACCGCAATCGGCAGGATGTTCACGCGCTCGCAGCCGATCGCGTCCATTTCCGCCAGCAGGTTCGGGATCGTGTGGGTTGCCGCGGCGTTACTGCCGAACAGGATCTGACCGCGGGCTTCGCGTTCGAGATCGTCGTGCATCTCCGGCGTAAAGGCACTGTTGATATAGACGTCGAGGTCGAGGCGACACCCGGGGTCGTGGCGGTCGCAATCGAGCATATACTCGATGCGTGGGGTGCGCCTCATCAGGTCGATGTCCGGCGCGAACAGAAAGTTCATGCCGAGGTGGACGTGGAAGTCGACGAACCGCGGCAGGCCCGTCACCTTGAGTTGCAGCAGCCCGTCGGAGTTGACCTCGAAATAAGGCAGGCTGGCAAGGCCGCGATAACCCTGCACGGTCAGGGGCCCGTAGGGGCCTTGCCCGGACGCGGCCGCCTCCGCCTCGATCTGCCGGTCCAAGGACACCGCATCTTCCGGCGTGTAGTCGCCGGAGCGGCCACACCCGGCAAACGCCGCCGCAGCCGCCCCGGCGAGCACTCGCAAACACTGGCGACGGTCGATTTCATTCATCTTCTTGCTCATACGGCCCCCGTCCGTCCCCCGGTTCGGCGGTCCGACACCTGCCGCCACGTCATTCCGGCGGATTAGGGTTTACCCCAATACGACTAAGGGTTTTTCCTATCTTGTTAAGACCCGGCAATTCAAACTATTTTTCTGTCAGTTCTCAAATGTCTGGCGTTTGGAGCTTCCGGCCCGCTTGAGGACGCCTCCCCCGCGCCACGGTCGAGGCCTCCAGAGAGGGGGGCACTTACGGGGTCTGCGCCGCAAGGCGCAGACCCCGTGCCGCGTTTGCGTCCCTCGCACGCTTGCAACCCTGCCTTTCGAGTGCGACATAGGCGAGACGCGTTGCCGGTGGGAGGATGCAGGCCGGAGAACGCCATCGGACCGCAACCGACGCATGGCCAAAAGATTCACGACGGAGGCGGCCGCCGCCGAGGGACCGAACCGTTGGTTCTTCGATCTGTGGTCGCTGATTTACGATCTGCCGATCGTGCAGTGGGCCGCGTACCGGCCGGTCCACGACGCGGTGGTCAGCTCTTTGCGCCGTGGCCGCATACGACAGGTCCTCGACATCGGCTGTGGAACCGGACAACTCGCCACGCGTTTGCAGGAAGATCTGCCGGGGGTGCGGGTCGTCGGTTGCGATTTCTCGGCGGGTATGTTGGCGCGCGCCGCCGCCCGTAGTGGTCGCGTGCGCTGGGTGCGCGGCGACGCGGGGCGTCTGCCGTTCGACGACGGGAGCTTCGACGCCGTCGTATCGACAGAGGCATTCCACTGGTTCCCGAATCAGCCCGCCGCGCTACGGGAGTTCCACCGGGTCCTGCGGCCCGGCGGTCGCCTGCTGCTCGCGCTGGTGAACACCCCGTCGACGACGATAAGCCACGCGGTGCGGGTAGCGTCTCGACTGCTCGGCGAACCGTTCTACTGGCCCAGCACCGCGCAGATGCGGCGCCGGGTGGAATCCGCCGGCTTTCGCGTCGCTGGCCAGCGGCGGGTGTTCCGCCTGGCGGGTACGCTCATCTTCCCGCCGGTATTGACCGACGCTGTCCGCCCCGGCCGCCGGCGGCAGTAGGGGCGTCCCGCAGCGATGGCCGCCGCAGGTCCCCCGGCGCCGCGGCAGATCGCTGCGCTGATCGTTTCGGGTTTCCTCGGTTCGGGGAAGACGACCCTCGTCCGTGCTCTGCTCGGCGATGCGCGTCGGCGCGGACTGCGAATGGCCGTCGTGTCGAACGAGTTCGGCGATCTCGGAATCGACGGCGCGCTGCTCGGCGACAGCCCCGCCGCCTTCGTCGAGCTCGAGGGCGGGTGCGTGTGTTGCCAGTTGTCCAACGAGCTGCGGGATACGCTCGAAATGCTGCGCCGCGAGGTCAATCCCGAGCAGATCGTCGTCGAGACCTCGGGAGTGGCCCTCCCCGGCCAAACGCAGGTCACCTTCTGGCGCGAGCCGATTAACGCATGGGTCGGCGACGACGTCGCCCTGGTCGTCGTCAACGCCGAACAGGTGTTCCACGACCGCGACCTCGAAGGCACGTTTGTCGATCAGGTCACCTCCGCGGATCTGTTGCTGCTCAACAAGATCGATTTGATACCGCCCGATGCACTGGGTACCGTCGAAGCCCGGCTGCGCGCCATCGAACCCGAGACACCGATCCTGCACGCACAATACGGCGACGTCGATCCGGCGGTGTTGTTCCCGCCGGACGTGGACGGTCTTCGTGCGCAACGCCGTGGGGCCGCGGATTTCTCCCCTCGTCACGGGCACGAGCGCTTCACGAGCCGCGAGGTCGCCGTCGAGGACGGCATCGACCCGGCGGTCCTGCTCGACCGTTTGCGGTCGCTCGGTGCTTTGCGGCTGAAGGGCTTCGTTTCGACACGTGCGGGAGTGCGACTGGTTCAGGGCGTGGCCAACCGGATCGAGATCGGGTCACCGCCCGGTCCGGTGCGACCCGATCTGCTCGGTCGCGTCGTGTTGATCGAGCGCGTCAGGGAGTAGGGATCGATGGAGCGACCGATTCGCGCCCGGTGCGCGGGGCGTTGTTGCGTCGAAGTCGAGGGGTGCTGCCGGTGACCGTGGTGACGCGGACGCTGGTCCTTTATCTGGTCAGCCGTTTCTGCACCGCTGCCGCCCTGACCATGTTCAGGGCGGCAGTGGCATGGCACGTCTTCGCGCTCACCGGCTCGGCGTTCCACCTTGGACTCATCGGTCTGGTGCAGTTCGTCCCGGCCCTGGGGCTGAACCTTGTCGGCGGCGCGTTCGCCGACACCTATGATCGCCGTCGCATCATGGTGCGGGCTCAGCTTGTGCCGTTGCTGGCGGGTGGAACGCTATTTGCGGCCACCCGAGCCGGCGTGGTCGACCTACCGATACTCTACGGGCTGATCTTCCTCGTCGCCGTAGCCGCTGCGTTCGACAACCCGGCGCGGGCGGCGCTGCTGCCGACGCTGGTGCCCCGGGAGGCGTTTCCGCGCGTCGTGACCATCGCATCGACGGTGCAGGCTTCGGCCTTCGCGACCGGACCGGCCGTCGGGGGGTTCGTGATCGCCGGGGCTGGAATTGCAACCACGTACGCGGTGTATGCGAGTCTCATCGGGCTGTCGCTGCTGGGACTGACCTTTCTGCGACCGCCGCCGTCGCAGACCCCGAGAGCGAGCTTGAGTCTGGCGGCGGTTCGCGAGGGTTTGGCCTTCGTGCGCGGCAACCACGTCGTCCTCGCTTGCATGACGTTGGACATGTTCGCCGTGATCTTCGGCGGCGCCACGGCATTGCTGCCGATTTATGCGAACGAGATCCTCGGCGTCGGCGCGCGCGGCTACGGCATTCTGAGCGCCGCGCTCGAAGCCGGGGCCTTGCTCACGTCGGTCGTGCTGCTGTGGTTACCGCCCATCCGACGGGCGGGGCGGGCGCTGCTGATTGCGGTCGGCGGGTTCGGATTGGCAACGATCGTCTTCGGTCTCTCGCGTTCGTTCCCGCTGTCGGTGCTGGCCTACATGGCGGTCGGGGTTGCCGATCAGGTTAGCGTGGTGATGCGCGGCACGATCATTCAGCTCGCGACCCCGGATGTCCTGCGCGGTCGGGTGAGCGCGGTCAACTTCATCTTTATCGGGGCATCGAACCAGCTCGGCGCCGTCGAGTCGGGCTTTGTGGCTGCCCTGACGACGGCGACGTTCTCGGTAGTCAGCGGCGGCTTCGGCTGCCTCGTCGTTCTCGGTCTCGTGGCGCTAAAGATGCCGGGGCTGCGGCATTATCGTATCGAGGCCATGCCGCCGTCGTAGCCGCGGGGTCAGTCAATCAGCCTCGAACTCTCCGCCAACCCGGACCTCTCTCCGACTGCACGGGCGTCGTGGCGATCGGGAACTGGAGCAGGCGGCACTCGATGGCGCCGTTGTACAGGACCGTGCGGCGCGTCGCCCGCAGTCCGATGCGCTTGGCGAGCTCCGGGCTACCGGTAAGAACGTATCCCGTCCAACCCGGGAAGCGGCGACGGAGCACGTCGCCGATCTCGGCATAGAGGGCTGCAAGGGCCGCCGATGCCCCGAGACGCTCGCCGTACGGAGGGTTGATCACCAGAACGCCGCCGCCGGCGCGCGTGCCGGACAGAGGCGTGCAGTCGGCCAGGGCACGTTTCTCGATGTGAACTCGCCCGCGCAGTCCCGCGCGCTCGACGTTGGCCAGGGCGGCACGAACCGCGGCGGGATGCACGTCGTAGCCGCGGATGTCGGGAAGGCGAAGGGGATCGCGAACCTCTCGCTGCCGCGCCTCGTTCAGCAGCCGCTCCCAGACATCGTGCCGGTGGGCGCGCCACCCGAGGAAGCCGAAGCGCTCGCGCCGCAGTCCCGGCGCCACATCGGCGGCAATCAGACCCGCTTCGATCGGGAGTGTGCCGGAGCCGCACATCGGGTCGATCAACGGCGCGCCCGTGGCAGCGAGCCGCGGCCAGTCAGCCAGCAGCAGCACACCTGCGGCCAGGGTTTCCTTCAGCGGAGCGGCAACGCCCCGCACACGGTACGTGCGCCGGTGCAGACTGTCGCCGGAGAGATCGATGCTGACAACCGCACGGGCACGCTGTACGTAGACGTTGACGCGCACATCGGGCCGGGTGACATCGACCGACGGGCGCTGTCCGGTTCGCTCCCGCAGTTGATCGACGATCGCGTCCTTGGTCTTCAGGGCGAGATAGTGGGTGTTGGCAGCACCGGCGTCCGCCGCCGCGCAGTCCACTGCCAGCGTCTGCCGGGGGCCGAGGTGTTCGCTCCAGTGCACCGTGCGCACGCCCAGGTACAACTCGGTCGGCGTCGCTGCCGGTACGGCGGCGACCGGCAGGAGGACCCGGTTGACGACGCGCGACCACAGACACGCTCGATACGCGACTTCCAGCGGCCCGGAGAACGCCACCCCGGCCCGCACCGCGGTGACGTCTTCCGCGCCGAGCGCCCCGAGCTCGATTGCCGCGACCGGCTCCAACCCCCTGCTGGTGGTGGCGAAGAAATCGTGGCGCGCGGCGGGCATGAGCCGTACATAGCGCCACGATGCCAGCGGCGCGATGCGTGCGGGGTGTGGGCCCCGGCGGCAAGCGCAACGGGCCACACCGATCCTTCTCGGCGTTGGGGGGAGGGTACCTTGACAAGCCGCTTTGCCGTTGGCTTAGGAAAGGCGGGATTCGGGCATCGGCGCTCGCGGCCCAGTCGGCATGCCGACACCCCGAAAGGAGGGGTACGATGAGCGGAGTGAGGCGCGTCGCACGGTATGCGGGATTGACTCTCGGCGTACTCGGGCTGTTAACCGCCGGGACCGCACCTGCAGGCGCGGTCCCGATCGACAAGGAAGGCAGCATCAACGTCGGTGTGCGCAGCTACGCAAACGCGCGCATCGGCACCACGGACACGCACTGGTCGACGTTCAGGTACCCAAGCACGGGGCAGGTCTACTGGCGCAATCGAACCTTTCCGCAGTCGCCCGCCGGCCATCTACGCCAGAACCGCTATTTTCTGGAAGCCGAGCTCGACCACAACCTCGCAGACCTCGTCAAGCGCGGCGTTGGACCGCTGTCGCTGCTCGGCCTGCTGCCGTTCAAGGTTTCCGGTCTCAAGTACCACCTCACCTACCGCGGCGAGTGGGAGACGCTGTACGATTGGGGTCCGAAGGAGTACAGCACCGCCGAGGCCCTCAAAGCCCCGTTCCCGAACGGCATGTTCTACAACCCGGCGACCGGCGCGGTGATCGACGTTCCGTTCTGGCGCCAGCGTCTGCGCTCGCTCGCTTCGCAGCGCAACCGGCTCTTCCAGTGGTACGTTGAAGGTAGCGTCGGCCCGCTCTTCGCACGCTTTGGCCGGCAGATCATCTCATGGGGCGAGACCGACGGCTTCCGTCTGCTCGACAACATCAATCCCCTCGACTCGAGCTTCGGCGGCTTTCTGATACCGCTCGACGAAAGACGCGTGCCGCTCGACATGCTGCGCGTTCAGTACCGGCTGCCGCGCCTCGGGCCGGTCTCCGAGGCATTCCTCGAGCTGTATGGCGCCATCGACGACAAGGTGGCCTTCGTTCCGGGAACCCCTGCCGGATCGCCGTGGGCCCTGCCCAACCTCAGCGAACCGAGTCCGAACAGCCAGTCGTTCTTCATTGCTCCGTCGCAGACGTTCGAGAACATCCGCGGGGGCGGTCGCCTGGTCTTCAATTACCTCGATGCGACGTTCAGCCTGGCTCACTACTACACTTTCTTCGACACTCCGGCGTTGCAGGTGTTCATCAAACCCGGTTTCCCGATCGCCAACCCCACCGATTCCCTCTCGCCGCAGTCCGCGTACCCCGGGGGCTACTCGGCACAGACGTTTGCGACCGCCCCACACGTACAGGTCACGGGTGCCAGCACGACGTTCGCAGTCGAGAAGCTCTATTCGATCGTTCGCTCCGAGGCGGCCTTCTTCAACAACGAGCCCCGATTCTCCCAGTTCGCCATCGATCCCTACATGTTCGGTTTCTATTTCCCGAATCCACAGACGGGCAAGCTCGAGGACTGCGGCGGCGGACGCCGTTGCTATCCCGTACGAGCGCAACACTTTGGCGCCGGCGTTAACCCGACCGGCGGGCGCCGCACTGGAAGTTCGTTCAACTACGTGCTGGGACTAGACGTCAACCAGTACATCCGCTGGCTCAATCCGAACCAGACCTTCTTCATCTCCACGCAGTTCTTTTGGAAACACCTGTTCGACGTGGTACCGCGAACCAATTTGCCGGGGCGCATCCCGCTGCAGGGCGAGGTCCTGCCGGTTCCGGCCGCCTTCACGGCGGTCAACAACTTCCAGTTGCGCCAGTTCTACGCCACGGAACCGGACTACATCCACCAGCCAACCGACACGTTTCTGCACACGCTCTTCATCGGCACGGCTTATCGCGGCGGCACGATAAACCCGGGCCTCACCATGTTCTACGACTGGGGCGGGGCGCTGGTGTTCCAACCGCAGGTTGTCCTGACCCGGGACCCGTTCCGCTTCATCATGGACTACAGCATCCTCACGGCGCACACCTTGAAAGGCGGCAGCGGCGTGAGCCTGCTGAGCGACCGATCCAACATTCAGTTCAGACTGGAATACGTGATCTGAACGGGTCGGAAGCGACAGCGCTGGGGAGTTGAGGTAAGGGGTCGCATCGGGAGTCAGACGGAACCCACTATCGCCGATCTGCGGGCGCAACCGCCGGCGCCATCCCTCACCCCGATGCCGGCGACCGCACGGTCACCACCGGCACGGAACTGTGGCGCACCACCTTCTCGGCGACACTGCCGACCAGCAGGTGCGCGAGGCCGGTGCGACCGTGAGTGCCCATGACCACGAGACCGCATTCCAACTCCGTCGCCACGCGATCGATTTCGACGTAGGTGTCCCCGTCGCGCACGTGCTGCACCACCTGCAGGCCGGCGAGGTTAGCGGCGACAAACCCGGTAAGTTGCTCGCGGGCCCGATCGCGAATGAAGGTGACGCGCTCGTTGCGATAGGTCTCGTCGCCGTATGCCTCGACCAGCGGCGACGTGTCCACAACCGTCACTGCGTCGATCGCCGCGCCAAACTGCCGCGCCAGAGCCGCCGCAAACCGAGCCGCCGCGACCGAACACTCCGAGAAGTCGGTCGGAACCAGAATGCGCTTGATCGCTTTCATGACGACGCTGATACAGGGTCGACCACGGCGAGGGCAAGGGCCCGAGACCATCGAGAGCGGTCGCGCGCCCCGGAATCGAAGTAGCGGTGGAGAAAGCTCACGCCCATGCCCCAGCGTAAACGATCCCCATCTGGCCTCCAACGTAGGTCAACCAGATCCAGTCGTTGGCGTTATCGATGCGAGTGCCGCGAATGTCGGTCACGCCAATGATGAAGTCGGAGAGGACGAACGACGCCGCACCCAGAGCGGTGAGCCAGAACACACCGCCCACGCTGACCGCCAGTACAAAAGCGAAAGAGGCCATCACGGCAATCAGCGACCCGTAGAGTAACGCTCCCACGTTGACAGCGACCGCGCGCTCGGGGTTGCGGATCATCGACCACCAGCCGATTACCGTAATCCCTACGTAGACAATCAGCGCGGTAATCAGCGCGTCGCCGCGAAACGTCGCGCCACTCACGCCAATCGCCCGCAAGTAGCCGGTAATGTAGAAAAGATGGCCGATACCGAAAGCGGCCATCCCGCCGACCAGCCGGTTCGGCACCGGCACCAGACGCGCCATAACGAAATCGCCGAGCGAACCGAACACCATGCCCAGCAGGATCCACGAAGCGTACGCGTAGTGGACCGTACCGGGCCCACCGCCGCCGGCGCGCACCAACAGCGCCGCGAGCACCAGCGACAGGCTCAACGTCATACGAATCGGGCGCGCCACCCGACCGTTGGTTCGCACCTCCGGCGCGTCCCGCCAGGGCCCGAAGATTCCAACCGCGAATAAGGTCACTTGTGCCAGCCAGAGGGTGAGGATCATTGGTTGGGTTCCTTTTGGGTCTTGGGGCTTGAACTCCGACAACTCCGGGGGGAAGTCAATGTCACCCCCACGGGAAAAACCGTGTCCGCCGCACCGTCTTAGTCTCACCAAGCACCACTCTGACATCCACTACCTTGCTTGCGGACGGTCGTGCCATACGATTGACAGGCTGGGCCGAGGCTGTCACGCATGACTCGACCCGGCCCCCCTGTGCTACTAGTTCGCGAGTTCGTCTCACGGTGCGAGGAATTTCGGAATGCGGATTTCGGATTGCGGACGACGGATTCATGAGTTCCGCAATCCGCATTCCGCAATCCGCAATGGGTTGCGGGCGAAGCCCGCGCTGAGAGGAGAATGACGACTACCATGACTTACGAAACGCTCACGATCGAAAGCGATGGACCGGTTACGCATGTCTGGCTCAACCGACCCGAGCGCCGCAACGCACTCAACGGCCTCGCCCTCGAGGAAATTGCCGCCGCGTTCAACGCGCTCACCACGCGCTTCGACGCTCAGGTCGTCGTGCTCGGCGGGCGCGGCGCGTCATTCTGTGCGGGCGCCGATCGCAAGGATCCGCCGGCGGCACGAATGGCGCGCGGCTCCGGCGCCGGCCCGCGGGAGCGCCGCCACGCCGCCCAGCTCGGCCGCCGCGCGCTCGAAGCCATCGAGCGCTGCGAGGCAATCACCATCGCCCGCATCCACGGTCACGCCGTCGGCGGCGGCCTGGCTCTCGCCCTCGCCTGCGACCTGCGCATCGCCACCGCAACGGCTGTGTTTCACGTCCCCGAGGTCGACCTCGGCGTTCCGCTGTCCTGGGGGGCCGTGCCGCGCCTCGCGGCTGCCGTCGGCACCGCCCGTGCCAAGGAAATGATCCTGCTCTGCGAACGCTTCGAAGCGGCCGCCGCCGAGCGTTACGGGCTCTTGAATCGCGTCGTCGCCGAAGAGGAGATCGATGCCGTCGTCGGCGACTGGGCGCGACGCCTCGCCGAGAAGCCACCGTGGGCCGTGCACATGACGAAGACGCAGTTCCGCGCCTACGCGCAGGCGGTACCCCTCGGCGACGTCACCGAGGCCGACGGCGATCTGCTCGCCGCCGCAACCTTCGAGGATCCGTCGAGGTTTATGAGCGCCATCAAGCGCTGAGCTTGTAGTCCACAACCACCTTCACCTGGTCGGTGGGGTGCCCGAGCGAGCGAATCGCCGCGGGAAGATCGTCGAGTCCGATCCGATGAGTGACGAACTGGCGGGCGTCGAGGTCGCCGCTCGCCAACGCCGCGAGGGTCTCCTCGACCTCCGCGCGCACGGTACCGATCGGGAAGACGAGATCGACTTCCTTCAAGCACAGCGCCAGCGGCTGGATTTGAATGGCATCGGGCGTGATACCGGCGAGCACAACCACGCCGCCTTGCCCGGCCATCTGAATGGCGTCGGTCATCACGTCGGCGCGCCCGGTCGCCTCCAAGACGATCTCCGGCGGTCCACCCAGCGCTGCGAACACCGCCGCCGGTACGTCAGGCTCGCGAGTAGCGTCGATGACCGCGTCGGCACCAAGGGTGCGGGCACGAGCCGCGCGCGCCGCGACCGGCTCGGTAGCGACGATGCGGGCCGCCCCCAGGCGGCGCGCCCACCAGATCATCGACAGACCGATCTGCCCGGCGCCAAGAATCGCCACGCGCTGCCCGGCACGCAGCCTGCCGCGGCGCACGAAGTGCAGGCCGTTACCCATCGGTTCGGCAATCACGGCACTGGCGCTGGGCAGGCGGGCCGGCACAGGCACGCAGGCATCTGCCGGAATCACCATTGCTTCGCCGTAGCCCCCCCGAAGTTCGCTCATGCCGAGCCCCTCGCCGAGCGGGATTGCACGGTCCCCAACCTGCCAGCCGTCCACGCCCTCGCCCACGGCCTCGACCTCCGCCACAACTTCGTGGCCGAGAATGGTCCCCGGGCTGCAGATCTGAGCGAGGAACTTGTCCGAGCCGCACACGCCACAGGCGTGGACGAGCAAACGCAATTCGCCCCGCCCGGGTACAGGCACGTCGATCTCGCGCAACGCGAACTCGGTGGGTCCGACCAGTACCTGTGCGCGACACCTCATGAGTGACCTCTCCTCCAGGCGCCCGCCGCACCGCACTGAGGCGGACGCGCCAGCGGGTCCGCAGCCGTCAGCCGAGAACCGTGCCGGTGCCGATTCCGGTCTGCAGGACGAACTGGGCGGCAGCGATCTTCACATCCCCCCAGCGCACGCGTTTGATCCTCACGGCGCCGCCGCCGGCACCGACCAGTATACCGTCGTCGGCCCCCCCCCCGAATGCTCCGGGCTCGGGGGTCTCCCCGGGCACGGGACAGGCGTCGTAAAGCCGCAATTTCTGGCCGCGGAACATGGTGAAAGCCCCCGGCTGCGGATCGCAGCCACGGATAAGGTTGTAGACGTCTCGCAGCGGACGGTGCCAGTCGACGAGGGCGTGTTCGTCGCGACAGAGCGGGTCGTAACTATCGAGCGCCTGGTCTTGCACGAGCCGCGGGGCCCTGCCCGCCGCGATCAGCTCGACGGATTCCAGGACAGCGTCGACGCCGAGCGGGAACAGGGTATCGTAATAGAGGGACCCGGCGGTATCGTCCGGACGGATCGGCGCCGGCTTCTGCAATAGCACCGGCCCGGTGTCGATCCCCGGGTCCACCCAGAAGACTGACACGCCGGCCTCGGTTTCTCCCTTGATTATCTGCCAGTTTACCGCGCTGCCGCCTCGGTAACGCGGCAACAGCGAGGGATGGAAGCAGATACTGCCGAGCCGCGGCACTTCGAAGACACTCGGCGGCACGATCTGCGTCACATACGCCAGCACTCCAAGGTCTGCCCGCAGCGGTTCGATCTCGCTGCGCACTTCCGGCCGTTTGAGAGACGCGTGTTGGCGCACAGGGATGCCCAGTCCGCCGGCACGGACCTTGACTGGATCCGGTTTGCCGGCCGGGCCGTCGGGTGGACAGTAAACCGCCAGCACCTCGTGGCCATTCGCCCGCAGTCCGTCCAGAACCCTCTCCGCAAACGCGGCCTGCCCGATCAGCACAATACGCATGAAAGCGCGAAGACCTCCGATGGATGGACGTGTCCCTCATACGGAGGCCTTTCCGGCTTTGCAACCCATACCGAGCGGTGCCCTCCCACGAAGGGGGTGGCTCGCGACGGGTCTCCAACGGCGTTTGACTTACCGCGGCGAAGGCTCTAGCTAAAACATCTTTCGAGAAGTTCGGAGGACCGATGGTCAGGCGCGAGAAGAGCAACTACGTAATTCAGTCTGTCTCCCATGCTCTTGACGTCCTCGAGCAGTTCACAGGAGAGCCGGACGAACTCGGGGTAACCGAGCTCAGCAAGCGTCTCAAGCTGCACAAGAACAATGTCTTTCGCCTGCTAGCAACGCTCGAAGCGCGCGGGTACATCGAACAGAACAAGGTGACCGAGAATTACCGGCTGGGGGTTCGCTGCCTGCGCCTGGGGCAGCGTTTCGTGCAGCAGATGGGCCTGCTGCGCCAGGCGCGTCCGGTCATGCAGCAGGTCGCCAGGACCAGCGGCGAGACGGTGTCCATTGCCGTGTTGCGGGGCGGGGGTGTGGTACCGTTGGACGCCGTTGACGGCGCGCAGGCCGTGCGTCTGGTGTCCCGCATCGGCGACTTCATGCCGCTCCACTGCACGGCGGCTGGCAAGTTGCACCTGGCGTTCGGCGACGAAGAGCTACGGGCCTCGCTGCCCGAATCTCTCCACAAGTACACGGAGCGGACGATCACGGACCACGCCCATCTCGGCAAGCAAGTAGAAAAGATTACCGAGGCGGGATTCGCCGCCGACATGGGTGAGTTCATCGAAGACGTGCGCTCCGTTGCCGTGCCGGTTCGCGATTACACGCGCGCCGTGGTCGGGAGTCTGTCGGTGGCCGGTCCGGCTTACCGTCTGACCGCCGAGCGGATCGACAAGGAAGTCGTTCCGCTGATGCTCAAGGCCGGCCGGGAGCTATCGACTCGCCTCGGGTTCGAAGCCGAATAGAAACTGCAATTGCGGTCGCAGGCAGTGTAGTTCGGGCCCGCCGATCGGCGCGTCGACCCCACCTTGACCGTCTCGAAGACCGCATGGTACCAACTTTCGATTCGCAATATCCCCCCTCAGGAGGCTCGCCGTGAAAATTTTGGTAACGGTCAAACGGGTCCCAGACCCGAACGCGACCATCAAGGTCAAGCCGGACGGCAGCGGTATCGTGACCGACAATCTGAAGTACGTCGTCAACCCCTTCGACGAGATCGCCATCGAAGAAGCCTTGCGAATCAAGGAGAAGGGCGGTGGCGCCGAGGTCGTCCTTGCCAGCATCGGTGCGAAGGAATCGGCCGAGCAACTGCGTACGGGTCTGGCCATGGGTGCAGACCGCGCCATTCTGGTGCTCGCGGACCAGCCACTGGACTCCCTCGGAACCGCGCGCATTTTCGAGAAGCTCGCGAAAGACGAGCAAGCCGATCTGGTGCTAATGGGCAAGCAAGCGATCGACGACGACTGCAATCAGACCGGACAGATGCTGGCCGCACTGCTCGGCTGGCCGCAGGCAACCTTCGCATCGAAGGCCGAGGCCCTCGACTCCGACGCCGAGAAGCAGGGTCTGCCCGGTGTCGTCTTGAGCGGGAAGTCGGCGAAGGTGCTGCGAGAAGTCGACGGAGGGCTGGAGACCCTGGAGATCGGTCTTCCGGCGGTAGTGACCGTCGACCTGCGGCTCAACACGCCCCGTTACGCCTCCTTGCCGGGGATCATGAAGGCACGCAAGAAGGAGCTGAAGGAAGTGCCGGTGGCCAGTCTCGGCCTCGACGTGGCACCCAGGGTCAAGATTCACAAGCTAGCCCCTCCGCCGGCGCGGCAGGCCGGTCGCAAGGTCGCATCGGTGGAAGAGCTGGTGCAGGTCCTTCACACCGAAGCCAAAGTCATCTGAATCGGGAGATACCCATGGCGAAAGTTCTCGTATTCGTCGAACACCACAACAAGAAGTTCAGTAAAGCAGCGCTCGTCGCACTGACCGCGGGCAAGGACCTCGCAGCGAAGACCGGTGGGGATTGTTGCGCAGCGGTCTTCGGCAACGGCGTCGAGGCGCTGGGAGCGGAACTGGCCGAGTACGGCGCCAACAAGGTCTACGCCGTCGAGGACGGGGCGCTCGATCACTACGTCGCCGATGCCCATGCGGCGGCACTGGCGCAGCTCGCAAAGGACAAAGGCATCGACACGATCATTGCCACCGCCACGGCGGTGGGCAAGGATCTGCTTCCTCGCGTAGCAGCGCTGCTGGGCGCCGGCATGGCCAGCGACGTCACGGCGTTTCACGCCGACGGAACGATGGAGCGCCCGATGTGGGCTGGAAACGTCATGGCGACGGTATCGATCGAAGGGCCGATCAAGGTGGTCAGCGTCCGCGCAACGTCATTCGAGGCCCCTGCAAAGAACGGTAAAGGCGAGGTGGAGAAGGTCGCCGTAGCGATCGATGCGGGCGCGAAGGGGATGAAGTTTGCCGGCTTCAGCGAAACGAAGTCGGATCGCCCCGTCCTGACCGAGGCACGCATTGTCGTCTCCGGCGGTCGCGCCTTGAAGTCTGCCGAGAACTTCAAGACGGTGCTAGAACCGCTGGTCGACACCATGGGTGCGGCAATGGGCGCCAGCCGCGCCGCGGTCGATGCGGGCTTCGTGCCGAACGACCTGCAGGTAGGTCAGACCGGCAAGGTTGTCGCGCCACAGCTCTACATCGCGGTGGGCATCTCCGGTGCCATCCAGCATTTGGCCGGGATGAAGGACTCGAAAGTCATCGTCGCCATCAACAAGGACGAAGAGGCCCCCATCTTCCAGGTTGCCGACTACGGCCTTGTTGCCGATCTGTTCAAGGCCGTCCCGGAAATGAAGACCGAAATCGAGAAGTTGAAACACTAACGACGGCGGCGTCTGCGCCGCCGTCGCCGTCGGATCCCCCGGGCTTCGCGGACACGCCCCGCAACTCCAGACCTGAGCCGAGATCGGCAGGGGCGTGTCCGAACACCCCCTGCCGAGGGCCGCGCGCCGTGTGGTCAGCGCATGTTCTCGGCCACCAGCTCCATGACGTCGAGCGCCTGAACCTTCTCTTCCAGGTTCTTGGATTTGATGCCGTCGTCCACCATGGTCATGCAGAAGGGGCAGGCCACGGCGATGACGTCCGGTTTGGTCTCGAGCGCCTGTTCGACACGCTGAAAGTTGACCCGTTTGGTGGGTTCCTCTTCCATCCACATGCGGCCGCCGCCGGCGCCGCAGCACATGCCGAACTTCCGACTGCGCTCCATCTCGCGCAGAATCACCCCGGGGATCCTGGCGAGGATATCGCGGGGAGCATCGAAGACGCCGTTGTAGCGGCCGAGGTAGCAGGAGTCGTGGTAGGTAATCGCCTTGCTGCCATTGGTCTTGAAGTCGATCTTGCCCGCGGCAATGAGTTGCATGACGAACTCGACGCCGTGGACCACCTCGTAGTTGCCGCCGAATTGCGGGTACTCGTTCTTGAGCGTGTTGAAGCAGTGCGGGCAGTTGGTGATGATCTTCCTCACCTTGTAACCGTTCAGCACCTCGACCAGCATCTGCGCCATCGTCTGGAAGAGGTACTCGTTGCCAATGCGGCGGGCACTCTCGCCGTTGCACAGTTCCTCGACGCCGAGAATTGCGAAGTCGACCCCGGCGCGCTTGAGCACCTTTGCAAACGCCTGTGTGGTTCGCTTGGCGCGGTCGTCGAATGCACCGGCGCAACCGACATAGAACAAGTACTCCGCTTCGGGTTTGTCGGCCATCGTCGGAATGTCCAGACCTTCGGCCCAGGCGGCCCGCTGGGAGGCATCGACGCCCCACGGGTTGCTCTGCGTCTCCATCTGCTTGAAGGTCCGCGTGAGCTCGGTCGGGAAGCGCGACTCCTCCTGGACGAGATGCCGCCGCATGTCGACGATCTTGTCGACGTACTCGATCAGCACCGGGCAGGCTTCTTCACAGGCGCGGCAGGTCGTGCAGGCCCAGAGAACTTCGTCGTGGATAAGACGCTCGCCGACGACGTTCTCGCCGACCGTGACCGGCTCCGCACCGTCGCCTCCGGCCGGCTTCGCGGCAATGACCTCGGATTGGCGTTCGTACAGATAGTCGCGAAGATTGAGCATGAGCTGTCGCGGCGCCAGATCCTTACCGCTCATGGTCGCGGGGCAATGGGACGAGCAGCGGCCACACTCGGTGCACGAGTACATGTCGAGCACCTGCTTCCAGGTGAACTGGTTGATGTAAGAGGTACCGAATCGCGTCGCGTTCTCGAGGTCCTGCTTGCTGAGCGCCCCGGTCGGCTGCGTCTTCAGAAAGAACACGTTCGGCAGGGAGGTGATGATGTGGAAGTGTTTCGACAGCGGCAGCACGTTCATGAAGACGAGGATGACGCAGTTGTGGAGCCACCACCCGGCGTTGCTCATCAATTCGGCCAGGCCGACGCCCCCCAACGCCAGCAGTGCAAGGCCAACCGCGTGACTGATCGGTTGCCATGGTGTCTCGGCCTGAACCTCAGGATTAGCCGCTTCCACCACAGCACGGCCCCCGTCGTACAGCAGACCGCCGATCATGATCGAGCCGATGAAACACAGGATCACGTAAGCTTCCCAGTGCGACTGGCCGGCGAGCCGATCCTCGGCCGGCCTGAACCCATAGAGACGCTTCGGGTGCGAGACGCCCCAGCGGTACAGCAATACGGCGATCGCACCCAGGACCAGCACTTCCATGATGTCCTTCAGCAGCAGGTACGGACCGCCAAGGAGGTATGGAGAGAACAGGGGCACGTAGAAGTGCGGGAAGAAGGCGCGACCGAACATGGTTACGACCTGGATGGCGAGGATCGTAAAACCCCAGAACACGAAGAAGTGGAGCCAGCCGGCGGTTTGCTCGCTAATGCGCGTATCGGGCCGGGGTTCGCGTTGGACGAACTTCTTCTGACCGAAGGCGTACGTCAGCACGGCCTTGATGCGACGCGGGATGTCGTCGAAACGATCGACGGGTTCGACTTTGGTGAGCACCATGAAACGCCCGTAAAGCGTCCGCGCCAGCATCCCCAGCGCGCTCACCAGCAACAGCGCGAATATGACAGCAGTCCACATCACTGGACCTCCTTGACGAGCGGCCTCCGGAGCAGCGAGAACTACGGTAATCCCCCCGCCGTTTCAAGGTGGACGGAGGCAAGATGGGTGCCCTTATGCCTGCGAGAAGTCTGGCTTTTCTGCAGTGGAGGCCGACCGGCAGCGAGAGATCTCAGGCATCCCGATCGAGGTAGGTGTACTCGTGCAGCCCTTGTTCGTAGTGCCGGCGCAGTCGGGCCGAGTCTTCGAGACTGATCTGTCCGGCCCGCATGGCGACCTCGATGGTACGCCGTACCTTCTCGATGAGCGTACCCTTGTCGTACTGCACGTACCGCAGGACGTCGGTCACGGCATCGCCTTCGACGACGTGCTCCACCTCGTAGCGGCCATCGCGCCCGAGCCGCACATGAACGGCGTCGGTATCGCCGAAGAGGTTGTGCAGATCGCCGAGGATCTCCTGATACGCGCCGACGAGGAAGACGCCGATCAGGTAAGGTTCGCCGTTAAAGGGATGGAGTTCGAGGACGTCTTTGACGTCGCGCTGGTCGATGAAGCGGTCGATCTTGCCGTCGCTGTCGCAGGTCAGGTCCGCGAACACCCCGCGGCGAGTCGGGCGCTCGTTGAGGCGATGGATCGGCATGACTGGGAACAACTGCTTTACCGCCCAGTGGTCCGGCGCCGACTGAAAGACCGAGAAGTTGCCGTAGTAGGTATCCGCCAGACCCTTCTCCAGGGGCTCGAGGTCGTCGGGCACGTACGGCAACTCCCGAACGATGCGGAGGATCTTCTCGCAGCAATCCCAGAACAAGCGCTCGACACGGGCGCGAGCTCGCAGGTCGAGATATCCGAGCGAGAACAGGGTCGACGCTTGCTCCTTGATCTGCAGCGCGTCGTGATAAGCCTCCTGAACGTTTTTCTGGGACACCGTCGTCCAGATTTCGTGCAGGTCCTTGAGCACCTTGTGATCGTCTTCGCCCACCGGATCCGGCGGCCGGCCGGAAACCATCTCGTTGACCCCGAGCACATCGAAGATCAGCACCGAGTGGTGCGCGACCATAGCCCTCCCCGATTCGGTGACGATGTCGGGGTGTGGCACGTTCTCCTTGTCGCAGGCCTCCTGTACGGCCGCGACCACGTCGTTGGCGTACTCCTGTACGGAGTAGTTCATCGAGGAATGGAAGTTCGTCTGCGAGCCGTCGTAATCGACACCGAGGCCGCCACCGACATCGATGAACTTCGGCGCCGCCCCCATGAGGTGTAAGCCGACGAAGATCCGGCCGGCTTCGTTCAAGGCATCCTTGTGCGCGCGGATCGCGGTGATTTGCGAACCGATGTGAAAGTGCAGCAATTCAAGGCAATCGAGCATGCCCTCGGCAGCAAGACGGTCGACCGCTTCGACGATTTCCACGGCGGTAAGTCCGAACTTGGAACGGTCGCCCGTCGACTCGACCCACTTCCCCGCGCCGCGAGTGGTCAAGCGGGCGCGTACCCCGATGTGCGGGCGGATGCCCAACTCCCGCGACGTCCGCACGATCAAGTCTACTTCCCGGAAACGGTCGACGACGATGATCGGGTGTCGCCCGAGTCGCTGCGCGAGCAGGGCGGTCTCGATGTACGCTCTATCCTTGTACCCGTTGCAGACGATGAGGGCACCGGGCGTGTCGAGGATGGCGAGCGCGATCAGCAACTCCGGCTTGCTACCGGCCTCGAGGCCGATGCGCTCCTCGGCGCCGAACTCGACGATTTCCTCGACAACATGCCGCTGCTGATTCACCTTGATCGGATAGACCCCGCGATACGCTCCCTTGTAGCCGTACTCGCCGATCGCTCTCTTGAACGCGCCGCAAATGCCTTTCACGCGGCCGGCCAAAATGTCGGAGAAGCGCACGAGGAGCGGTGTCCGCAAGCCTCGCTGGCGCAGGTCCATCACGAGATCCAGCAGGTCGATCCGCGCCCCGTTCTCGCTGTGCGGCCGCACCTCGACGTGGCCGTTGTCGGCCACACCGAAGAAACCGGCTCCCCATGCCGCGACGTTGTACAGTTCGAGGCTGTCGCGAACGGTCCACCCTCGCATGCCCGTGCTTGCTCCGTTCTTCCAGGCGTTCGAAATCCGCGCCATCTTAGCGGCGTCTCACCCGACCGCAACTACCCTTGCAAGGCGGATCGCAGATTCCCGCGTGGCCCTCTCTCGTCGGGAATCGCCTTGACTCGCGGCGACCGAACTTTACCTCTTGCCGCATGATTGCATCTACGCCCCGCATCGCACTGGCTCTCCTTTTCCTTTCGGTTCCTTGCCCGCGCATGGCCCTGGCCGACGGCGATACGAGGCGCACGCCCGTCGTGCGCGCCGTCGAGCAGGTCGCCCCATCGGTTGTCAACATCTCCACCGAGGCCATGCTGCCGCAGGCGGCCGGCCCGTTTCCGGGCTTTCGTGACCCGATGCTCGACCAGTTCTTCCGGGATTTCTTCGAACCGCGCGCGCCCAGACTTCGCCAGGCCAGCCTGGGCTCGGGCCTGGTCATCCGCGCAGATGGCTTCATCCTCACCAACCAGCACGTCGTGCAACGGGCCACCCGCATCAAAATAACCTTTGCAGACGACACCGAGCTCGACGCCACGCTCGTGGGTGCGGACGCCGACTCCGACCTCGCTCTCCTCAAAGTCAGCGCCGACCCTGCGCTACCCGCGGCGGTTCTCGGCGATTCTTCCGACCTGATGATCGGAGAGACGGTCATTGCCATCGGGAATCCGTTCGGCCTCTCTCACACCGTGACCACCGGCGTCATCAGTGCTCTGGGCCGCTCGATTCGCAGCGACGACCAGGTGTACGTGGATTTCATCCAGACCGATGCCTCGATCAATCCGGGGAACTCCGGTGGCCCGTTGCTGAACCTCAACGGGCAAGTCGTGGGGATCAACACGGCAATCTACCAGAAAGCCCAGGGCATCGGCTTCGCCGTTCCGATCAATCGCGCCCGTCGCATTGCCGACGATCTAATCGCGTTCGGCGAGGTGCACGCTCCATGGGTGGGCGCCGTCGTTCGCGACATCGGCCAAGAGCTTGCACGCGATCTGTCCCTCGACCGCGGTCGCGGCGTTCTCGTCCGTGCCGTCGAGGCTCAGAGTCCGGCCGCCGAGGCCGGCCTCAAGCCCGGGGACGTAATACTTGCCGTCGACGGCCAGCCGGTCCGGTCGGCCGACGAATACGAACAACGGATCCGCGACCGAGGCGAGCGAAGTTCTCTGTACCTCACCGCCCGCCGCAGCGGGACAACCACATCGATAAACGTCAACACGCGCCCCTTCCCCCTGGACCGTGCCGACGAGCTGGCCTGGCGCCTCATTGGTGTTCGTCTGAGCGATGCCGATGCGGGGGTTGCCGTAACCCGCGTCCGTCCAGCGAGTCCCGCAGCCCGGATCGGCATCCAGCCAGGCGATCGTCTCGTCGCTCTCGGCGGCACCCCAACCCGATCTCTGGAGGAATTCCGCAAGCGCATGGCCGCGCTCCGCCTCGCGCAGGGGGCCCTTCTCTCGGTGCGCCGGGGGCGGGCAGTGTACCGCGTTGCGACACCCTTCGCTCAGGACTTCTGAGATCTCCGAGCCCGCCCCCTGCCGCAAAAAACAAAGGGCCGGGTCTGACGACCCGGCCCTTCCTACTCTCGCACCTCGGCAGCTACGTAGCTCACTGGTTGATCGGTGACAGATAGATGAAATCTGGCGCCGACCGCTTACCACGCTGCACGGGAACGTATGCCGCCGACTTAATGTCGCCGCTTGCCAGGTCTTCGTGGAACTCCTCCGCAATCGCCAAGATACCGTTACCGAGCGGCGGATTCTTTTCCGGACCGACGACCCCGCGCATCACGGTCTGACCCGTCAGCGTCCCCTGGACGTTGACGTTGAATATCGAGGCGCGGTCGTCACCGGGTCCCAGCCGCGTATCGATGTCCGACAGAGCGATCTCGGTCAGACACGTAACGCGCCGGCTAGTGGAGAAGCGCTGCTCGTACTCGTTGTACACTAGAAACTGCACAACGGTGGACACCGGCCGCTGTAAGAGGAAGTCCTCGGAGCAAGGTACAAACGTCACGTGGGTACCAATGATGTCCGCCTGTCCGAAGTCGGTTTCGAGAATCGCATCGTCGAAAAAGTGATCGAGCACCAAGATATTGGGACAGGCGTTATACTCGACGTCGTTCAGGAGGAGGACATCGTCCCCGTCGTTCTCGCCCGCCGCCTGGACTCCGATCGCGTTGTATCCGCGGCTATCGGCGTACACGAATGGCCCTTCTCCCAGCCCCGCCTCAACCGTTTCTATCGTAGCCTCGCCCTTCAGGGAGTTGCGGTTCACCGGCCGCTCATCTTCGCCGACCTCTACGCACTTCAGCTCGCCGATCATCGGGTCCTCGGGCGCGGGCGGAATGCTGCCTGAATTGCTGTACCCATCCGGCCCCGGAAATACACCCAGCGGCAGATCGGACAGCCCCTTGCTCAGCTGCCACACCAGCGGCTGCTTTGGAGTAAGGCGGAAAGCGAAGTCGGTCTCGACCCAGCCGGCCACACAGAACCCGTTCGGGCCACAAGTGTTGGCAGCGTTCGGGTCGCAAACGCTGAAGTTGTTGGAGCAGTGCCCGTTGGCATTGACGTAGTAGCAACGAACGTTCACCGGCTCCGCCGAGGTGTTCGTCATCTGAATCAGAGTATCCAGTTGGAATCCGGGCAGGAGCGTGTTCACGAGCAGCTTCGGGTAAATCAGGATCGCCGCAGCGTTCGTCGAAGTCACGTCGGCGCGCGCCGCACCTGACCAGAGCGCCACGCCGGCGACGAACGCGCACACGCCCGAGAGAAAAGGATTCCACTTCACCGTTCGCATTGCCCCTCTCCTTTCACGTGTCAGGGAGAATCCAGCCACAGCCTTTTCTCCGTCTCGCGCCGATCCCTGGGCGCTACTCTTTCTCGGTCAAGCGGATCTGATCCGGGTTCGTCTCCGACACCAGACTTCCCTTAGTGTGGAGGTTGTACGCCGCGCTGGCGGGGTCGAAGGCGATAGCGCCGTCATACTCCGCCGCCGCCACTACGAAGCGTTCCACGACCCCGAGCACGCCGCGAGCGGCGCCGCCCGGACCCGGAACCGGGGTAAGTTCGGCGTGGCCGACCAGCGACCCGAGCACCGGCAGCGAGAAGATCGACCGCTCCGGACTGGTTGGGCTGTCGATCTTCGTCAGCTCGACATCGAGGTAGCACGTTACCGTCGTGCTCGCGGAGAATCGCTCCTCGTACTCGTTATAGACCACGAACTGAATCGTCACCGAGGTCGGTGTTTGCGTCTCGAAGTCCTCGGTGCAGGGAACCAGCGTCAACGAAGTTGCCGTCGTCGAACCGAGGTTCACGCCCAGGAGACGACTGTTGAGGTCGGACGCCACCGGATCCGGGGACAGCGTGGAGAAGTGATTTAGGATCAGCTTCTCCGGGCAGGCGTTGTACATGGCGTCGTTCAGCAGCAACGGATTAGCCGCCTGCGCATCTGGATTGCCGAGGATTCCGATCGCATTGTACTTCGAGACATCCGTCACGAAGGCGGGCGGGGGCGGCTGGGCCGTGAGACTGAGCGTGGCCTCGCCCTTCAGGTGGTTTCCGATCAACGGCTCGTCGGACTCCGTCACTTGCACGCACTTGAGTTCGCCGACGAAGAAGTCTCCTACCGGCGGCACCAAGCCCACAGGAAAGCCGGCCAGGTCGCTCCCGAACGGGCCGATCGCCACCCGGCGGCCACGACTCGCGACCCAGTGGGTCGGTTGGTACTTGGTCAGCCAGATGTTGAAGTCCGTTTCCTGCCAGAGCGGCACACAGGTCAGGCTCGGCGTGTCGCAAGGCCCACCAGTCACCGTATTGTAAAGAGCGGCGTTGACGTAATAGCACTTCGCATGCACCGGAAGGGGCCCGGTGTTTGCGATCTGAATGGTTGTGTCGGTGGAAGCATCCACGACCACTTTCGGGAAGACGAGGATCGACGCGCCCTTCTCGATCGTGATCTCCGCACGGGCGCCAGTCGCCACCACCCCCAGGAACGCCGCAGCGCCACAGAGTCCCGAGAGAAAAGCGTTCCACTTCACCGTTCGCATTGCCCTCCTCCTTTCCAGTCGACCGAACCTGCGCCCTGCCCTTCCACTTCGCTCCCGCCGTCCGCGCACACCAACCTGCCACCCGCCGGGAGTGGGCGGTACATACTCAAAAAAACCTCGCATTGTCAAGGAATTCTCGGCGAAAAAAACGGCAAAACAACGTCCTACACAGGATTCCGTGCCGGGCGACCGGGAACGACAGCCGTGAACTGTGCCGGCGCATCGCAGTCACGGCCCGTCCCCTCCACCAGCACAAAGGCATTTCTCCGTCACCTTGCCCGCACAAGACTCACAAGCCTCCGTTCCGGCGCCGTCGCCGCCACCACAGAAGCGCCACCGGAACCGCGAGCCACCACGCCGTGGAGCTGCTTGAAGCCGCGGGCTGGATGGCGCAACCGTCGTCGTCAACCTTTTTCTTGCCGGCCGTCGGCGTGCGCGTCGGCGTCCGCGTCGCACCGGGAGGCGTCGCCGTTGGGGTCGCCGTCAGCATTCCCCCGGTGCCTGTCGGAGTCGGGGTCAGCCCCGGCGGCGCCGTACTGGTCGGCGTCGCGGTGAAGGTCGGCGTCGCCGCCTTGGTGGTGGGAGTCGCAGACGGCGTACTGCTGGTTGCCGTAGCGCTCGGCGTCGCGCTCGTCGGCGTTGGAGTTGCGGTCCCACCGGTTGCCGTCAAAGTCGGGGTGTCGGTGGGGGTCGCCATTTCGGTGGGCGTGTCAGTCGGCGTTTCAGTCGGTGTTTCGGTCGGCGTTTCAGTCGGCAAGGTACCGGTCACGGTCGGTGTCGGCGTCCCGGTCGGCGTCAGCGTCGGCGTCGCAGTTATGATGCTCCCCGGGGTTACAGCGAAGGTCGCCGGCACGATTTCCGCAGTGTCGTCACTAGCCTGCAGACGCTCGAGCAGAAGCTCGAACGGGCCAAGGGGCGCATCCTCGGGCACCTCGAAGGTACACGTGACGAGCTCCCCGCTCGGGAGGATCGGAATCGGAAACGGTGTCGGGTTTACCACCGGAGGGAAGCTCAACCGCATCAGCCCTCCGTCGGGCGCCGGGTCATCGTCGACGATCGGCACACTGACAGCAAACTGACCGGGTAGCAGAGCGCTGTTAGGTACGCAGTCGAGCATCTGGCAATCGCCCTTGGCGTTAACAACCGCGTCGGGCGTGCAGCCCGGGTAACCCGCACAGCAGCGGAAATCGTTAGCGCAAACCGTCCCGGTATCGACGCACATGCCCTCAAACAGCAGCTGATCCACCGGAAAGCGCACGTCGGATTGCAGCGTTACGATGTTCGGGTCACCGGCCTCAGTGGCAAGGCGGACCTTGAGGGTCATCGTCCCGCCGGGCACCGCATCGCTGCCTTCGAAGGTTACTGTCACCCCCATCGCCGGCACCGTCCAGCCGCCCAGAACCATGGCCAGGCCACTGAGTCCAACCAGTCCCCGCCGCATCCAACCAACTTTCGGGCCCATTCGATTCTTCATCTGCTGACGCCTCCTACCGGGCATCGATCGACTCCCGCCCCCGGCCACTGTGTGCCTCGCCACATCGAATTCGATACGCCCACGCCCAACGGCTTACTGCGGGCATCCGGCTCCGAGGTTCACCACGGCCCTGGTTACTTCGGTAACGAAAACCTCTCCATCACCGTCGACATCCGCCGCCGGACACTGACTCAGAGGCGCGTGGCCGGACATTATCAGCACCACCCTGGTAATCTCGGTCACAAAGACCTCTCCGTCACCGTCGCAGTCCCCCGCACACACGGGCCGGCCCGGAGCGGTAGTCGGCGCCGCAATCGACAGCGAGCCGCTGACGGCCTGCGTCCCGAACCTCCTGCCGGTGGCGTCGCCCACGGTGAGATTGTCGAGGCCAACTACCGAGGTTACGTCCCCAACCGTCTCTCTCACGTTGAACGTGCAGGTGGCAATCCGGCCATCGGCGATACCTTCCATCGGCATCTCGATGTCCGAGACAAACAGGCGCAACCGCCGCAGACCCGGCGGTGCCGCCGGTGCCGCCGGCAAGGTAGCCGCGAACACTCGCCCCGCGAGCCGTGGATCGATGGCGCAGCTCGACGCAGGATCTCCGATGTCCAGCAAGTGCGGATCGAAAAGCAGATCGGCCTGAGCGCTGACCACGGTACCGTCGCTGCCGCCCAACTCGATGGACAACGCCACCGGGCCGCCAGCCTCGCCGCTGGCCGAGCTGACGCTGAATGTCACCGCCCGGTCGAGGCCCACCACAAGAGGCACTCCCTCCTGCGAGCAGCCAATGCTCATGTTTGTCGCCGCCTGGGTCACCTCCTCGGCGGTGACGGTACCGCCACCGTCGATGTCAGCCGCCGGGCAGGTCGAGAGCTCCGCCGCGCCGCCCAGGATCAAGATGGCGCGGGTAACTTCGTTGCCGAGAACGATACCGTTCACGTTGCAGTCACCACCGCACTCGCACTCCTCCTCCAAGCACGCCTCGCGCGGGTAACAAGCCTCGAAGCTCTCGCAGTCGCGGATGTCCTTACAGAAGCCCCCTCGGCAATGCTGCCCCGGGGGGCAGTCATCGTCCGAAGTACAGGGCACGAAGGTAGGCGTCGGCGTAAGCGTCGGCGTCGGCGTGGGCGTCACCGTCGGCGTTCCCGTCTTCGTCGGCGTAGGTGTCGCCGTCGGAGCCACGCAAAAGCCCCCGACGCACACCAGCCCCGGCGGACAGATGCCATCAGGGCAGCTATCCGGTCCGTAGAAGGGATTGACCGCGGCGAACACATCCTGCACCGAGTTACGGTCGTTCGCGGTCAGGTTCGACGCGGTCGAAGCGAATGCTATCTCCCGGCCATCGCCGCTCACCCCGGGCGGGATGTCCGGAACGCCGTTGTTGGCGAGCTTTCCTTCGGCGTTAACATCGACGTAAAGCGTCCGCCCGATGTTCCGATCCCGCACGTACATGTTCGCGACGATGTCCGCCTCACCCGCCACGAGATTATTCGCGAACGACCCGAACGCCACGAACCGTCCGTCGTCACTGACGCTGGGCGGGAACGAGAAATCGTTCGCGTTCGCGCCGCGGAAGCTCGCGCTAATCATCTCGGTGGTCGACGCCTCCCGGTTGCGCGCGAAGACGTCCACGACGCCGTTGAGGTCGCCCTCTACCAGGTTGTCGGCCAGCGACTTGAAAGCCACGATGCGACCGTCTCCGCTGATCGCCGGTAGAATGCTGTCCCCGTCCCCCGGCACCCCGGCGTCGTTCACACTGACAATCTCGAGCGTCCCCGTGTTGCGGTCGCAAACAAACACATCGATCTTGTCGTTGATGTCGCCCGCCACCAGATTGGTCGCGGCCGAGGCAAAGGCGACGAACCTCCCGTCGCCACTGATCGCCGGCGACGAGCTTCCACGGTTCGGCTGCATCCCGCACACGCGCTCGGTGGCCCCCTCCTGCCGGTCCCGCACGAAGATGTCTGCAACTCCGTTGGTATCGTCGTCCACGAGATTGGTGGCCAGAGATTGAAAAGCGACGAAGCGCCCGTCTCCGCTCAGCGCCGGGAGCACGCTGGGCCCGTTGCCCAGAGCGCCTCCAGAACTGACGCTCGCGATTTCGGTTGTCCCCGCACCCCGGTCCCGCACAAAGACGTCCGCTTGTCCGTTGGTGTCTTCCGGAACCAGATTCGTCGCCAGGCTGTAGAAGGCCACGAGTTCTCCGTCGGCGCTGAGGCCCGGAGCCCCGCCTACAGCGTGACTCGCCCGATTCGCCTGTACACCCGCGCTGCTCACGCTGACCCGTTCCGTGAGATCGCCATCCCGCACGCGCACAAAAACGTCACGCACGTGGTTGCTATCGCCGGCAACGAGATTGGTCGCATCCGAATAAAACGCCACCACACCGCCACTCGCGTTCGATGCCGGACCGCTGCTCGGCCTGTCGCCGCCGCGCCCGGACGAACTCACGCTGACGATCTCGATCTCCCCGGGCGGCAACGCCTGCACCGAACGGCCCGGCACCGTGCCCACCACCACAGCGGCGAAAAGCGCGGCCGCCACCCAGGCTCCGCGCCGAGATGCATCGACCCCGTCGAGCGTCGCACCCGCACGCTGACCAACACCCATGGAGGCCTCCTTCTTCCCTACGGCACCCGCCGAACAACCGCGCCGGCTCTGCCGAACGCCGCGGTAGGCTGCCATCTTCAAACGGCAAAGTCAATCGCCGATCGGCGGCCCTGATCCGGCGCTAAGCGGAGAATACCCAGTAGCCCAAAGGGGTTCGGAAAACCCGCCGGGTGGACGCGGAAGGC